>JAQGLR010000248.1 GCA_028292765.1 Massilia sp.
ACGCGGCCAGCGTGGCCGACGTGGTCGGGGTCGACATTGAAGCGGTGAATTTCGCCGCCGAATACAAGGACCGCGTGTTCGCCGAATTCCTGCGCGAATACCAGGCCGGCCGCACGCCGAACCCGGATGTGCTGTGCAATGCCGAGATCAAGTTCAAGGCCTTCCTCGACCATGCGATGAAGCTCGGCGCCGACCTGATCGCCACCGGCCATTACGCGCGCGTGCGCGAGAATGCGGCCGGCAAGTTCGAGCTGCTGAAAGCCTTCGACCACACCAAGGACCAGAGCTATTTCCTGCACCGCCTGAACCAGGCGCAGCTGTCGAAGTCCCTGTTCCCGCTCGGCGAAATCCCGAAGACCGAGGTGCGCCAGATCGCGGAAAAGCTGAAGCTGCCGAACGCGGCAAAGAAGGATTCGACCGGCATCTGCTTCATCGGCGAGCGCCCGTTCAGGGACTTCCTGAATCGCTACCTGTCGCACCAGCCCGGCCCGATCAAGCTCGACAACGGCCAGCTAGTTGGCGAACACATCGGCCTGTCGTTCTACACGCTGGGCCAGAGAAAAGGCATCGGCATCGGCGGCCTGAAGTCGCACAGGAATGCGGACGGCACGAGCGAACCCTGGTTCGTGGCGCGCAAGGACATCGCCAACAACACGCTGTACATCGTGCAGGGCCATGACCATCCGTGGCTGCTGTCGGGGCGCCTCGAGGCTGGCCAGGCCAGCTGGGTCGCGGGCGAGCCGCCGGCGGCCGGCCTGCTGTCGGCCAAGACGCGCTACCGCCAGGCCGACGTCGCCTGCACGGTGGCCGCTGAAGGACCGGACCGCTTTGCGCTCGACTTCGTCGATCCGCAATGGGCGGTCACGCCGGGCCAGTCGGCCGTGCTGTACGACGGCGACATCTGCCTTGGCGGCGGCATCATCGACGGCGCCCGCGACGCCTGACGGATCATGAGCAGATCATGAGCGGAGCCGGCCGGCTCCGCCCTTAAGCACGAGCATTCGGACTATTTGGAATCCTGGCGCTGGCAGCCCTCATCGATGCGGCCTCGCAAGTGGCCGAGCGCGGCGGCCAGGTGATCGGCCAGGTGGCCGGCACGATGGACGCGATCAATGCCTCGTCCAGCCGGATCGCCGACATCATCGGCGTCATCGACGGCTACCCTGCAGCTCAGGCGCAGGCTACTTCAGGCAGGTGCGCCGCGCGCGGACGCGGGAGCGTCCACTTGGCGCAGACCCAGCGCTCGAAGTCTTCCGGCGCCATCGGGCGGCCGTACAGGTAGCCCTGCACCTGGTCGCAACCGGCGCCGCGCAGGAACGCGGCCTCCCCCACCGTCTCCACCCCTTCGGCCACCACCACCTGCCCCAAGTCGTGCGAGAGCTTGATCATCGTCGCCACCAGCACGCGCTTGCGTTCGTCCCGGTCGAGGCCGCGGATGAAACCCTGGTCGATCTTCACCACTTTCGCCGGCACGCTCTGCAGGTAGGCCAGGCTGCTGTAGCCGGTGCCGAAATCGTCGATCGCCAGCTCCACCCCGCCCGCGGCCAGGCCCTCGAGGGTCAGGCTGGCGAGCTGGCGGTTGCTCATCAGGGCGCTTTCGGTGATTTCGATGGCGAGCGCCGTGGCAGGCAAGTCGTGCGCGCGCAGGCGTGCCAGCACCCAGGCGCAGAAATCCGGTTCCAGCAGGTTCACCGCCGACACGTTCACCGCCACCTGCTGCGCCAGCCCGGCGCGGTGCCAGGTGGCGAGCTGGCGCAGCGCGCGCTCGATCACCCAGCGCGTCGTCGCGCGTGCCAGCGAGGTCTGTTCGATGACGGGGAAGAACTCGCCCGGCGACACCTCGCCCAGCGCCGGATGGCGCCAGCGCAGCAGCGCTTCGGTGCCGACGCAGCGCCCGGTTGCCAGTTCGACCTTCGGCTGGTACACGAGGCGCAGCTGGCCGTCGTCCTCGAGCGCGGCGCCGAACTCGTTCATCAGGCGAAAGCGCCGCATGAAGGCCGCGTTCTGCTCGGCCGAGAATACGCGCACGCGGCGTGCGCCTTCGGCCGCGTCGTGCGCGGCGCTGTACAGGTCGCGCAGCAGGCCGGCCGGCGCGGTGCGGCCGATTTCCAGCGCCACCACGCCGATGCTGGCCGTGGTGACGAAGCGCGACGTCATGTTCGTCGCGCGCAGGTCGAGCCAGGCGCCGAGCCAGTCGCAAAAGCGCTCGAGGTCGACGCCGGGCTCGGCCAGGAAGGCAAACTGGGTCACGCCGACGTGGTACAGGCGGCGCGTCGGCCCCAGCACCGCGCGCAGCATGCGCGCCGCTTCGCAGACGATTTCGTCGAGCCCGGCGGCGCCCATGGCGCGCACTGCGTTGCTCAGCTGCTCGACCGTGGCCAGGTTCACCAACGCGGCCAGGCGCGCTTCGCCTGCGGGACGATCGATCGCCAGGTCGGCCAGGTCGTCGAAAAACTGGGTGCGGTTCGGAATGCCGCTGACCGGGTCGACGCGGCCGAGCGCGTGCTGCAGTTCGACCTGGGCCATCACCATCGCGGCCAGGTCGGCCAGGCCCGTGCGTTCGGTGTCGCTGAAGCTGCGCGGCTCGAGGCCGATCACGCACATCGCCCCCAGGCAGTAACCGTCGCGCGTGCTCAAGGGCGCGCCGGCGTAGAAGCGCACGCCGCTGGCGGCCAGGTGGCTGTCGCGGTAGCGCGGGTCGTCCTGCAGGTCGGGGATCACCAGCATGCTGGCCGTGACGGCCACCTGTGCGCACGGCGCGTGCTCGCGCGGGATCGAGCAATGCGCCACGCCGACGCGCGATTTGAACCACTGGCGGTCGGTGTCGGTCAGCGAGACCGCCGCGATCGGCAGCTTGAACAGCTGGGCCGCCATGCGCGTGATACGGTCGAATGCCTCGTTCGGCGGCGTATCGAGCAGGTCGAGCTTGCGCAGTGCGTCGAGACGGGCTGCTTCCAGCTGGGCCGGCGATGGGTGACTCATGGTGTCCTTGTGACTGCCGGCGGCGGGCCGATCGATAGGTGATGAAAGTGATGAGCCGGTCATTCTGGTCGTCAAATTTCACTGAGTCAACAAAAATTCCGAGAAATGTCACAAATAAGTGGCGCATTGTGAACAGATCTGGATGTCGCCTGTTCTGCAATCGTCAATTTCGGCATTTCGGCATTTCGGCATTCCTGAAATCAGGCGCCGCCGGCTTGCTGCCGGCGCACCAGGGCGAGCACGGTGTTGCGGATGGTTTTCAGCACGGTGTCGGCCTTGAACGGCTTGACGATGAAACCGTGCACGCCGCGCGCCATGGCGGCTTCGATGGTGGGCGCATCGAAGGTGCCGGAGACCATGAAGACGAGGGTTTTCGGCAGCGCCGCGCGCAGCTGCTCGACGACGCCGCTGCCGTCCGGGCCGCCGCCCTCCTCCACCTGCTCGCGCGCGATGCACACGATCTGCGGCTGGAATTTCATGGCCAGCAGCAGCGCCCCGCGCGCGGTATGGGTCTGGCCGACGACCTCGTAGCCGCCATCCTGCAGCACCGTATTCAACAGGCCGCGCGATACCGCGTTCGAATCGACTAATACTGCCTTGAGCATGGCCGGGTCCTTCTGGATGTCAGTGTGAATCTCATGCTGACTCGTACGCCAGCATTTTCCACGTCACGCCCAGGCGCACGTCGGTTTTCAGCTCCACGAGCTGGCGCGACAGGTACAGGATATCGCGCTCGGCGCGCAGGCGCTCGCCCAGCGGCGTCTTGAGAATGCCGGCGCCGGCCATCACGGCCTCCAGGCTGCCGTAGGCATTGAGCAGGCGCGCGGCCGTCTTCATGCCGATTTTCGACACGCCCGGCACGCCGTCGGTAGCGTCGCCCATCAGCGCCAGCAGGTCGTGCAGCAGCTCGGGCGCGACGCCGAATTTGTTGCGCACCCAGGCGTCGTCGTGCCACTCGCCCTTGAAATGGTCCCACACCAGGGCGCCGTGCGCGATCAGGACGTGCAGGTCCTTGTCGGTGGTGGCGACGATCGCATCGCCCCGGTTCCCGCCAAGCCAGCGCATCACGCAGGTGGCGAGCACGTCGTCCGCTTCCACTCCTGGCGCCACCACCACGTGCACGCCGGCGCCGTTCAATCGCGCCAGGAACTCCGGCAGCGCTTCGCGCAAGCACGACGGCATCGGGTCGCGGTGCTCGCGGTAGCGCGGATAGAGCGCGTGGCGCCAGGTGTCGCCGCCGTGGTCGAACGCGGCCAGCACGTGGGTCGGCGCGTGCGCCTCCAACACCTTGCGAAACGACGAAAACGCGTGGCGCAGCGCGATGCCGGCCTTCAGGTCGGAGTCCGGCTCCGGGCTGGCTTCGTAGACCCGGCGCACGATGTTCAGGCCGTCGATCGCGAGCAGCTTGGCCATGCCGTCCTACCTGGCGAAGTCGTACTTGCCGCCGCGCGCCAGGGCGCGCGCATAGGCCGGCCGTGCGTGGATGCGCTGCAGGAAGCTGGAGAGCTTCGGATACTGCTCGCCGAGGCCCGCGCGCGAGGCGGCGGCTTCCAGCGGGAAGCTCATCTGGATGTCGGCGGCGCTCAGGTCGCTGCCGGCGAACCACTCGCGCCCTGCCAGTTCGGCTTCGAGGAAGTCGAGCTGGTTCTTGATGTTGGGGTTGATGAAGGTCTCCTTGACCTTGCGCGCGATGCTGCGGGCGATCGGTTTCGCGAAGAACGGCATCGGGCCGTTCTCGATGCGGTCGAACACCAGCTTCATCAGGAGCGGCGGCATGGCCGAACCCTCGGCGAAGTGCAGGAAGAAGGTGTACTGCCGTTTTTCCGGCGCGGCGGCCGGCGGCACCAGGCGCCCGTTGCCGTAGCGCTCGAGCAGGTATTCGATGATCGCGCCGGATTCGGCCACTACCGTATCGCCGTCGGTAATCACGGGCGACTTGCCGAGCGGGTGCACGGCCTTCAGCTCGGGCGGCGCCAGCATCGTTTTCGGGTCGCGCTGGTATTTTTTGATCTCGTATTCCACGCCCAGCTCTTCGAGCAGCCAGAGGATGCGCTGCGAGCGCGAATTGTTCAGGTGATGGACGGTGATCATGGGAGGGTGGCCTGGGGCGAAGGAGCGTTAGCTTAGCATTGTTGGCGCATTATCAAAAGGACACAGCGAGACACATCGTTCGGCAGCGCACCGAGCCACCGGGCGGCCCCATCTATGATGGATGCATGGGCAAGATCCACATTGGCATATCCGGCTGGCGCTATGTGCCGTGGCGCGGCGTGTTCTATCCGGGCGGGCTGGCGCAGGCGCGCGAGCTCGACTACGCCTCGCGCCAGTTGCCGACGATCGAGATCAACGGCTCGTTCTACTCGCTGCAGCGCCCCGAGAGCTATGCCAGCTGGTACCGGGCCACGCCGCCGGGCTTCCTGTTCGCGGTCAAGGGCAACCGCTTCATCACCCACATGCTCAAGCTCAATGACATCGAAGCCCCGCTTGCGAATGTGATGGCGTCGGGCGTGTTCGAGCTGCGCGACAAGCTCGGCCCCTTCCTGTGGCAGTTCCCGCCGATGGTCCGCTTCGATCCCGAACGCTTCGAGCGTTTTTTCAGCCTGCTGCCCCAGGATACCGAAGCGGCGCTGGCGCTCGCCTCCCGCTACCAGCCGCGCATGGAGGGCAAGGTCTCGCTCGCGATGGACCAGAAGCGGCCGATGCGCCACGCGGTCGAAATCCGCCACGAGAGCTTTCGCGACGCGCGCTTCATTGCCCTGCTGCGCAAGTACAACATCGCGCTGGTGGTGGCCGACACCGCGGGCCGCTGGCCGTATATCGAGGACGTGACGGCGGACTTCGTGTACATCCGCCTGCACGGCGACAAGGAGCTGTACGCGAGCGGCTACGACGACGAGGCGATCGCGCTGTGGGCGTCGCGGATCCGGGCGTGGAGTACCGGCCGGCAGCCGGAGGAAGGTTTCCGGGTATCGCCGGAGGCGCCTTCGGCACGTGGCAGCCGGGATGTGTACTGCTACTTCGATAACGATATCAAGGTGCATGCGCCCTACGATGCGCAGCGCCTGATTGCGGCCCTGGGCGCGGACACGCCCTAATCGATCACCATCCTGGCGAGATCCGCGGACCCGTTCCAATCCATCGCATACGTCCCTTCACGCACATGGCGATGAAAGGTCGAATGAGGCCAATCCCGGACGCGCTCGACGTGCCTGTGTTTGACCGGATCGAAGTGAATGTAATCCATGTGCCGTTCAAAATCGCCTTCATCGCGCAGCTGGTGTTCCCAGAACTGCCGCTGCCAGAGATTCGCCTCGCGCCGGTGATGGTGGGACGGATCCATGAAGGCCGATTCCTGCAAGCGCCGTCCGACATCGCTCGACACATACCGTTTCAGCGCCAGCCAGCGCGTCGCATAATCGACATCGCCTTCCGGCAGCGTCCAGATGCAATGCATGTGGTCGGGCAGGAGCACCCAGGCGTCGACGACGAACGGCCGGGTATTCCGGACAAATTGAATCGCCTGGGCGAGACTCGACCGAATTGCCGGGTTACAGAAAATGGGACGTCGCTGGTGAGCGACAATCGTGAAGAAGTAGGTATTACCAGCAGGAGATGGGCGGTAGCGCGACATAGTGTTGCATCGTAATGCGGCGTCACCTGCTGGCGGATGTGTTAGGTCAATCGTGACGCAGACGGTACGCGATTCGGGTTTATCGCTTCTCGTGCAGCTTGATCACCCGATGCTTGCCACCGGCCGGCGCAGTCGGCGGCGTCGGCTCGGCGGGCGTCTCGCAGGTATTACACGTCTTGCACCCGCCCCCGCAGCTGCCGCCGGTGTCCAGCCAGCGCACCAGCTTCGACTCGGCCCCGCCGCGCGAGAGGCGGTTGACGATGCGCAGCCGCCACGCGGCCGGCAGGTACCTGGCGCCGACATAGGCAAACGCAAACACCACGACCAGGGCCACGACGAGTTCCTGCCACATGTTCAGCCTCCGCCCAGCGCCAGCGCGACGCGGTAGGTGATGAACGAGGCGGCATACGCCAGCGCGAACATGTAGCCCGCCATCATCCACGCGTACTTGGCGCTGCCGGTTTCGCGGCGCACCACGGACAGGGTGGCGATGCACTGCGGCGCATACACGTACCAGGCCAGCAGCGACAAGGCGGTCGCCAGGGGCCAGGAACCGGCGATCAGGGGGGCAAGGCTATTGGCGACGTCGTCGCCGGAGGCCGACAGCGCATACACGGTGCCCAGCGCACCGACCGCCACTTCGCGCGCCGCCATGCCCGGCACCAGCGCAATGCAGATCTGCCAGCCAAAGCCGATCGGCTCGAAAATAAAGGCCAGCGCGCGGCCCAGCATGCCGGCGACGCTGTAGTAGATCGGCGGCTGGGTGGCGCCCTCCGGCGCACCCGGGAAGCTCGACAGGAACCAGAGCAGGACCATCAGCGTCAGGATCAGGGTACCCACGCGCGTCAGGAAGATCTTGGCGCGTTCCCACAGGCCCAGCGCCAGCGTCGGCAGGTGTGGCCAGTGGTAAGAAGGCAGTTCCAGCAGCAGCGGATGCTGCTTGCCGCCGCTGCGCCGCTTCATGAACCAGGCCACCGCCATCGCGCTGACGATGCCCATGGCATACAGCACGAACAGCACCAGGCCCTGCAGGTTGAAGACGCCGACTTCGCGCTCGGGAATGAAGGCGGCGATGATCAGGGCGTACACCGGCAGGCGCGCCGAGCAGGTCATCAGCGGCGCGATCATGATCGTCACCAGGCGGTCGCGCGGGTTCTGGATGGTGCGCGCGGCCATCACGCCGGGAATGGCGCAGGCGAACGAGGACAGCAGCGGAATGAAGGCGCGGCCAGACAGCCCCACGCCGCCCATCATGCGGTCGAGCAGGAACGCGGCGCGCGGCAGGTAGCCGATGTCTTCCAGGATCAGGATGAAGAAGAACAGGATCAGGATCTGCGGCAGGAACACCAGCACGCCGCCGACGCCGGCGATGATGCCGTCGACGACCAGGCTGCGCAGCGGGCCTTCCGGCATGGCGCCGGCGATCGCACTGCCGATGCCCTCCACCGCCCCGGTGATCAGGTCCATCGGCACCTCGGCCCAGCTGAACACGGCCTGGAAGATGATGAACATCAGCGCGGCCAGCAGGATCGGCCCGATCACCGGGTGCAGCACCACGTTGTCGATCTTTTCCGACAGGTTGCCCGTGTCGTGCGCGTAGCTGACACAGGCCTCCAGGATGCGGCGCACTTCGCGCTGGGTCTGTTCGACCGGTACCGCGTCGATCGCCGACAGGGGCTTCGGCTGGACCGGGCTATCGAAGGACATGCGGTCGAGCGCGTCGAGCAGCGCGGTTTCGCCGCCGGCCTGGATGGCGACGGTTTCCACCACCGGCATGCCGAGTTCCTGGGCCAGCCTGGCGGTGTCGATCTCGATGCCGCGCTTGTTGGCGACGTCGACCATGTTCAGGGTGAGCACCATCGGCAGCCCGAGGCGCCGGATTTCCAGCACCAGGCGCAGGTTCAGGCGCAAATTGGTGGCGTTGACGACGCAGACGATGGCGTCCGGCGCTTTTTCGCCGTTGCGCAGGCCGGCAACGACGTCGCGCGTGATCGCTTCGTCCGGGGTCTGGGCCGACAGGCTGTAGGCGCCCGGCAGGTCGAGCACGCGCAGCGCCCGTCCGGCGGGCGAAGTAAAACTGCCTTCCTTGCGTTCGATGGTGACGCCGGCGTAGTTCGCGACCTTCTGGCGCGCCCCGGTGAGGCGGTTGAACAGCGCGGTCTTGCCGCAGTTCGGATTACCCAGCAATGCGATCAGGGGCGACCCGGTCGCCACCTGTTGTTCCATGACACCCATCGATTATTCCGGCTGGATTGAGACGAGCGCCGCTTCGAACTTGCGCAGCGCGAAGGTCGATTCGCCGATCTTGACCGCGACCGGGCCGCCCGGCAGGCCGCGCATCAGCATGCGGATGCGTTCGCCCGGCACGAAGCCGAGTTCCATCAGCCGGCGCGGTAGGTCCACGCCGTCCTGCGCGGTCGGCGCGAGGTGGATCACGGTGGCACTCTGCCCGACCTTCAGGGTATCGAGTGTGGTCAAAGTTGGGGCTAGGGTCATGGCGACGGTCCGGTGATGTAGCGCTGATGAGACAGATACGAACATCATAAACCTAAATGCGAATAATTTCTATTTGCAGGAAGATTACACGACAAAACCGCTTGCGTTCATCGAAAAGTTTCCTCAGAATAGAACACGAATGAGAACGATTCTCATTATTTTAGTGACAATCCCCAGGGAACTACTTCGATGATCGTCTGTGTTTGCAACAACATCTCCGACCGTGAAATCCGCCAGGCCGTCGACCTCGGCATCACCTCGATTGCCGCACTGCGCGCGGAGCTCGGCCTGGGCACCGACTGCGGCAAGTGCATCAGCTACGCCCGCGAAGTACTGCACGAAGCGATCGACAGCAAGACCGTTGTTACCGAACTGAGTTTCCGCGCTTCGCAGCCGGCCTGATTCGATTTTCGGCGGACGGCGCGCGTTCTGCCGCGCGCCCTTGTGTCTTTGTTATAGTTGTGGGTAACGAACAACCACAACAAGGCATATCATGAAGGGCGATCCCAACGTCATCCGGCTGCTCAACGCGCAGCTGACCAACGA
>JAQGLR010000251.1 GCA_028292765.1 Massilia sp.
CATTCACTCCCGACGGCAAGGACCAGCAATTTGTCGCCACCGGGCTGCGCAATTGCGCCGGCATGACGCTCCAGCCCGCGACCGGGAAGCTGTGGTGTGTGGTCAACAAGCGCGACGAGCTTTGCGACGATACGCCGTTCGAGTATGCGACCGATGTGCAGCAGGGCGCTTTCTATGGCTGGCCGTGGTACTACATCGGCGCCAACGAAGACCCGCGCTTGAAAGGCATCCGCCCCGACCTGAAGAACAAGGTCACTGTGCCCGACACCCTGATCCAGTCGCACTCGGCGCCACTCGGCATGATTGTTTATAAAGCACCGCAGGGCGCAAAGCACGCCTTCCCGAAAGCCTACGAGGGCGACATCTTCCTGGCGCTGCACGGCTCGTGGAACCGCGGCATCCGCACCGGCTACAAGGTGGTGCGCGTGATGATGAAGAACGGCGTGCCGACCGGGCAGTACCAGGACTTCATGACCGGCATGGTGCTGAGCGACCGCGATGTATGGGGTCGTCCGGCGGCGGTCGAGGTGGCGGCGGATGGCGCGTTGCTGGTGGTGGATGACGGCGGTGGGGTGGTGTGGCGGATCACGCCGGAGAAGTGATGCGCCGTCCACCCTGCGAGTATCTGCGCTAGCCCGGTCTGGCAGGGTAGGTCTTACTTGCTCGTCGCAATCCAGCGATCCACCTTCGCCTCCAGCAGCGACAGCGGCAGCGTCCCTTCACCCAGCACGATGTCGTGGAAGGCCGGCAGCTTGAACTTCGGCCCCAGCGCCGCTTCGGCGCGGCGGCGCAGTTCCATGATTTTCAAGGAACCGATCTTGTAGCCGAGCGCCTGGCCCGGCCACACCATGTAGCGCTCGATCTGCGCGCGCGACTCGGCTTCGCTGTAGCCCAGCGTCTCCGAGAAATACTTGATCGCCTGCTCGCGCGACCAGCCCTTGGTGTGCAGGCCGGTGTCGACCACCAGCCGCGCCGCGCGCAGCATTTCGTCGTTCAGGTGGCCGAAATAATCTTCCGGCTTGTCGAACAGGCCCATGTCCTTGCCCAGGGTTTCGGCGTACAGCGCCCAGCCTTCGGTGAAGGCGTTGTTGCCGCCGAACTTGCGGAAGTTCGGCAAGCCGAGTTCCTGCACCAGCGCGATGTGGAAGTGGTGGCCGGGCGCGCCTTCGTGCAGGTAGAGCGTGACCATGCCGGTGCTGCCGTACTGGCGCGGGTCGTTCACGACCGACCAGAACACGCCCGGACGCGTGCCGTCCACCGCCGGCGGGGTGTAGTGGTCCGAGGCCGTGGCGCGGCTCAGCTCCGGTTCGAGGCGCAGGTCGAGCGGCGCCTTTGGCTTCAGGTTGAACATCGCCGGCAGCTTGGTGCGCAGTTGCGCATCTAACTTGCGATACACGTCGATGACTTCCTGCTCGGTCTTGAACGGCTTGAACCGGGCCTGCTGCGACACCCAGGCCGGCAGTCCGGCGGCGGGGCCCGTGTAGCCCATCTTCGGCCCGATGCGGCCAAATTCTCCCTGGATGCGCGCCACTTCCTTCAGGCCGATCTGGTGGATTTCATCCGGCTTGAGGTTGGTCGTGGTCTGGCTGGCGACGCGCGCCAGGTACCAGTCGGCGCCGTCCGGCAGCGCGCTCCAGCCGGAGCTGGTGCGGGTGGCCGGCAGGTATTCCTTCTCCATGAAGGTCGCCAGGCGGGCGAGCGCCGGATTCAGTTTGACGCCGACGGCGTCCGCGTACAGCCTGGTGAGGGCGCGCTTGTCGGCATCCGGGAAGCCGGCCGGGAAGTTCTTCACCGGCGTGTAGTAGATGCTCGCCTCCGTCGAGGCGGCCACCAGTTGCCTGAACTGGGGCAGGGCGGAAGTCATCACCGTTTTCGGATGCACGATGCCGCGCTTGATCCCTTCGCGCATGTTGGCGATGGCCTGGTCGACCCATGGCCCGAGCTGCGCCAGGCGGTTGGCGTAGGCGCGGTAATCCTTGACGGTGGTGAGCGGCTGCGCGCCCTGGCCGCTGGCGTAGTTCGCCAGCGTCACCGGCAGGCTGTCCATCTGGTTCAGCGGCAGCAGGTGTTCCGGGAAGGGCTCGAAGCGCAGGGCGGTGGCCAGCTCGTAGTCGAGGATGTCGTAGCTGGTCTGGTCGCGCGTGTTCAGGCCTTCGCGCTTGATGGCGCGCAGGCGCTTCTGGAAGGCTTTATAGCGTGCAAACTGTTTGGCACGTTCGCTTGGGGCGATCGACATGCCGATCTGGTCGATGAAGCGGCTGTCGCCGCTCTCGCTGCTCGAGACCGGGTCGAAGCGGGCGAGCGCGTCGTAGTATTCGTCGGCGAGGACGTTCAGCTGCTTGTTAGCCTGCTTGGCCGGCTTGTTGGCGACGGCCTGTTTGACGGCGGCGCCAGCCTGTTCCGCGGCGAGGGCCGGTGCACAAGCGATCAGAGTAGCGGCCGCCACTGCGCCGACTTTGAAAAACTGGTTCATGTCGATGGTTCCCGATGTTCTATTAGTAGCTTGCCAGCGGCGCCAGGGCGCCGCCCTTGAAGGTGTAGACGGTGACGGTGGTCTTTTTGAGGTTGCCCTTGTCGTCGTAGCCGTAGGTGCCGACCACGCCCGGATGGCTCATCGTGCGCAGTTGCCGGGCCACGGCTGCCGGGGCCAGGCTGTTGGCGGCCTTCATGGCCTGGGCGATGAACATCGTCTGGTCATAGAACGACGGCGCGTACACGTCCGGCTCGCGCTTGAAGCGCTGCTTGTATTTCGCCAGGAAGGCCGGGCCGCCGGCCTGCTTCGCGATGATGGCGCCGGCCTGGGCGCAGCGCACGTTTTCGCCGACGGCCGGGCCGCCAAGTTTCGCCATCTCGGGGCTGCACAGGGTGTCGCCGCCGAGCAGCGGCACGTTCAGGCCGAGCGCCTTCATCTGGCGCGCCATCGGGGCGGCCTGCGGCGCGTAGCCGCCGAAGAAGACGGCATCCACCTTCTTCGCGCGCAGCGAAGTCAGGATGGCGGCGAAGTCGCTCGCCTTGTCGTTGGTGAATTCGTGGCCCGCGACCTTCATGCCGGCGGCTTGCGCCTGGCGCTTGAATTCGGTCGCGATGCCGGTGCCGAAGGCGGTGCGGTCGTCGATGATGCCGACGTTTTTCAGCTTCAGTTCGCGCGCGGCGTAATTCGCCATCGAACCGCCGACCTGGGCGTCGCTGGCGACGATGCGGAACACGCCTTTATAGCCGCTTTGCGTGATCTTCGGATTGGTGCCGACCGTGGACATCAGGGCGCCGGCGTCGTTGTAGACGCGCGAGGCGGGAATCGCGACGCCCGAGTTGTAGGGGCCGAGCACGAACTTCACGCCGCCGTCGGCCAGCTTCTGGGCCACCGTGACGCCCTGCCTGGGGTCGCCGGCATCGTCTTCGGACTGCAGCTCGAAGCGCAGCAGCTTGCCCGCGACCTTGATCTTCCGGGTGTTGAGTTCTTCGAGGGCGAGGCGCACGCCGTTTTCATTGTCCTTGCCGGCAAAGGCGTTGGCGCCCGAGAGGGGGCCGGTCACGCCGATCTTTACCACTTGTTCCTGCGCCAGCGCGCCGTTCGACACGCACAGCAGCGCGGCCAGCGCGAGTGGCGCCATGTTCATTTTTGATGGCATCAGCCTGTCTCCGTTTGACTAAGAACGGCCGCCATCATCGCACAGATCGCCTAACAAAACCCTCATGGCGGCGTTGCATTCGTCTCGCCGTACTAGCGTACTGTCTTCGACGATGCGCCTTGCCCTGCGGGCTTTGTTAGGCGATCTGTATGCCGGGGCGAGCAGGGTCAGGCAGGCAGGCCGTGCGCGATCAGTTCCAGCGGCAGGGCGGTCGAGCACTTGATCTGCTCCATCGAAAAGGCCGACGAGACGCCGCTCAGTTGCGCCGTCTTGATCAGCTTTTTGTAGAAGCGGTCGTAGCCCGCGATGTCGGTGGTGGCCACTTTCAGCAGGTAGTCGACGTCGCCGCTCATGCGGTGGAATTCGAGCACTTCGGGCAGGGCGACGACGGCGGCGGCAAAGCGCTCCAGCCATTTTTCGTCGTGTTCGCTGGTGCGCACGCTGACGAACACGGTGACCGGCAAGCCGACCTTCTGGCGATTGATGATGGTGACGCGGCTTTCGATGTAACCGTCTTCCTCGAGGCGCTTGACGCGCTTCCAGCAGGGGGTGCTGGAGAGGCCGACCTTTTCGCTGAGGCCGGAAATGGACAGCGTTGCATCGGCTTGCAATGCGGCGAGAATCGCACAATCAAATTTGTCTAGTGAATTCATTTTAGTTATAGGTCACTAACAGAACATTCATGCTAAGCCTGGGCGAATTTTTGCAAAAATCGAAACGCGCTCTCCGCCCCAACGCCGTAACATGTTGATTAACAATAACACGATCTCGTTTCGTGTTAACAGTTTTTGCGCGCTTTTTACGATCAATTATGTACAGTGAAATTTACCTCGACGCGAATGCGACATCGCCCGTGCTGCCGGCGGCGATCGATGCCGCCGTGGCGGCGCTGACCGACACCTTCGGCAACCCGAGTAGCAGCCACGCCGCCGGCCTGCGCGCGCGCAGGCTGCTCGACGATACGCGTGCCTGCGCACGGCGTGTGCTCGGCGCCGCAACGGGGCGCCTGATGTTCACCAGCGGCGCCACCGAAGGCATCCAGGCGGCGGTGCTGTCGGCGCTGTGCGCCGTGCGCGAGCGCCGCGCGGCCGGGCTGCCCTGCGGCGACCTGCTGCTCTACGGCGCGACCGAGCACAAGGCGGTGCCGGAGAGCCTGGCGCACTGGAACCGCGTGCTCGGAACCGGCCTGAGCTTGCTGCCGCTGCCGGTGGACGGCAACGGGCGCCACCGCCTCGACCTGCTGCGCGAGCTGGCGCCGCGCACCGCTTTCCTGTGCACGATGGCGGCGAATAACGAGAGCGGCGTGGTGTCGGACCTGGATGGCATCGCGGCGGTACTCGACGAGACGGGCAGCTCCACGCTCTGGATGGTCGACTGCGTGCAGGCGCTCGGCAAGCTGGCGCTGGCCTTGAGCCGCACGCGCATCGACTACGCGCCCTTTTCGGGGCACAAGCTGTATGCGCCGAAGGGGATCGGCATGCTGTACGTGCGCGAGGGCGTTCCTTATACGGCCCTGATCTGCGGCGGCGGGCAGGAAGCCGGGCAGCGCTCCGGCACCGAGAACATGGCGGGGATCGCCGCGCTGGGCGCGGTGCTGCGCGCCCTGGAAGAGGGCGGCACCTTCCGCTCGCATGCGCAACTGGCCGCCGCGCGCGACAGGCTGGCCGCAGCCCTGCGCGGGGCATTTCCCGCCATCGAATTCAATATGCCATTCGAGCACGCGCTGCCGACCACGCTCAACTTTTCGGTCCCGGGAGTCTCGGGCAAGGAGCTGCTCGACCTGTTCGATGCCGCCGGGGTGCGGGTCAGCGCGGGCTCGGCCTGTTCGGCCGCGAAGGCGGCGCCCAGTTACGTGCTGCAGGCGATGGGCCTGCCGGATGCGCGCTGCGCGAATGCGGTGCGCATGTCGTTTGGCCCGCTGGTGGACGACGCCTTGATCGAGCAAGCCTGCGCGCGCATTGCCCACTGTGGCCGCGCCCTGGCCCTGGCGCCGCCGGCCCTTCCCTGCGCGCCGCCTGTGCCGGATGCGGGATTGCCGCTGTCCGCTCCTGTCGACAGCGACTGCGAAGGCGTCGGCGTCGATGCGATCGGGCTCGCGCAGTTCCTCGCGCAGCACCCGGGCGCGCTCCTGATCGACGTGCGCGAAGCCTGCGAACACGCGGCCGGCACACCCGCCCTGCATGGGCGTGCGTCGACCAACCTGCCGCTGTCGCGGCTCGCCGGGCATGCGGACTGGCTGCGCGCGGAGACGCGGCCACTGGTGTTCTTCTGTCGCAGCGGCAACCGCAGCGCCAGGGCGGCGCAGCTGGCCCGGGCGCTGGGACACCCGACCGTGCGGCACCTGGCCGGGGGGCTGGCGCTGTTCGGAGCGTGGTAGAGACGGCACCTCTGTTCGTTATCGCACCGTCTCGTTTTTGATGAGGTCTTAGCATGGCAACAGGCGTGTGCAGCGATGCTCGCCTGGGCCGCGCAACGGCTTGCATGCACGCTCATCATCGAGGCTCCTGTTGAACGAAGAATTGCACACCCTGCCCGGCGCGCCGCACGCGGGGGATTCCCCCATCCGCGAGCCGGGCCGCGACCACCTGCTGGCGCGCCTGGACGACAACGCCGCCGTCATCGGCGCCGTGATTGCCAATGCGCGTGCCGCCGCCAGCTTGTCTTCCGCCGCCAAAGCCCTGCTCGACCACCATTACCTGGTCGACGAGCAGATCCGCTTCGTGCGCCGGTACCTGCCGCGCGAGGGTGGCCACCTGCGCGGCCACCCGCGCATCCACCAGCTCGCGCTGGAAGCGGTCGCGCATGGCGACGGACGCCTGGATCACGACGCCCTGGCGCGTTTCGTCGCCGCCTGCCAGGAAGGCGCGCCGCTGGCGCTTGGCGAACTGCGGGCGTTTCCCCTCATGCTGCGCCTGGCGCTGATCGACAACCTGCGCCGCCTCGCCGCGCGCCTCGAGAGCACCCACCAGCAACGCGCGCTGGCGCGTGACTGGGCCGGGCGCATGCAAGCGACGGCCGATGCCCGCCCCGGCGACCTCGTCCTGCTGATGGCCGACATGGCGCGGGCGGTCGAGCCGATGGGCGCGGCGTTCGTCTCCGAACTGGCGCGCCGCCTCGAAGGCCGCGACGGTCCTTTGGCCGGGGTGCTGGAGTGGCTCGGCACGCGCCTGGCCGACGATGGCCTGACGCTGGTGCGCCAGCTGGAGGCGGACACGCTGGACGACGCCGCCGACGCGGTGTCGCTCGCCAACAGCCTCGCCAGCCTGGGCCTGGTCTGCACGATCGACTGGCAGGCCTTCCTCGAGGCGGCAAGCGCGGTCGAAGCGGCGCTGCGCACCGATCCGGCCGGCGTCTACCCGCAGATGGATGCGGCCACGCGCGAGCATTATCGCCACGCCGTCGAGCGCCTGGCGCGGCAGTCCGGCCAGCGCGAGGCGGAAGTCGCGGCCGAGGCGCTGGCGCTCGCCGGCGCCAACCGCTCGCCGGCCGATGGCGGGCTCGACCTGCGCACACGCCACGTCGGCCATTACCTCGTCGGCGATGGCCTGCCGGCATTGCACGCGAAACTGGGACAGCGCCCCGGCTTGCTGCCGGCGCTGCGCCGTGCCGCAAGGCGCCGCCCGCTGCTGTCTTACCTGGGCGCGGCCGGCACGTTCACGCTGCTGTTCATTGCAGCGCTGGTGGTGCATGCCTGGCACGGCGGCGCCGCTGCGACCTTGCTGGCATTGGTCGGCGTGCTTGCCGCCTGCGGCGCCAGCCAGCTGGCACTTGCCCTCACCGACCTGATGGTCACGCGCCTGGCGGCGCCGCGCCCGCTGCCGCGCATGGACTTCAGCGCGGGCATCCCGCCTGACGCGCAGGGCATGGTGGTGGTGCCTGCGCTAGTCAACAGCCGCGCGGACGTGGCAAGCCTGTGCCGCAGGCTCGAGCTGCACTACCTGGCCAACCGCGACCCGCAGCTGCGCTTTTGCCTGCTGGGCGATTTTGCCGACGCGCCAAGCGAGACGCTGCCCCTTGACGCCGGCCTGCTGGATGCGGCACGGGACGCCATCGCCGCGCTCAACGCCCGCTACGGGCAGGAGACCGCACAACCATTCCTGCTGCTGCAGCGGCGGCGCGCCTGGAGCACGAGCGAGCGCGCCTGGATCGGCCGCGAGCGCAGGCGCGGCGCGCTGGCCGACCTGAACGCTTTTTTGCGCGGCGGCGCGCGCGAACGCTTTGCGCTGGTCGAAGGGAGTACGGACGGCCTGGCCGGCGTGCGCTACGTGATCGCGCTCGACGCCGACACCCAACTCCCGCAGGGCAGCGCCGGCCAGATGGTGGCGGCCATGGCGCACCCGCTGAACCAGCCGGCGCCAAGCGCCGACGGCCGCCGCGTGGCCGCCGGCCACGGCTTCCTGCAGCCGCGCGTGACGACCTCGCTGCCGCTGGACGGGAGCTCGCGCTACGCCCGCCTGTGCAGCGGCGAGCCCGGCATCGACCCGCGCCCGCGCCCGCGCCCGCTGCCGGACGTCTGGCAGGACCTGTTCGGCGAGGGGGCGGCGGGCGGCCAGGGCATCTACGAGGTGGACACCTTCGCGCGCGTGCTGGCCGGCCTGCCCGAAGACGCCGTGTTGTCGCACGACCTGCTGGCGGGCTGCTACCTGCGCGGCGGCCTGCTGGGCGACGTCCAGCTCTACCAGCCCGCGGCAGGGCGCTACAGCGACGACGTTCAGCGCCGCCACCGCCGCATGCGCGGCGACTGGCAGCTGGCAGGCTGGCTGCGCACGCGCATCAAAACCCCGGCCGGCACGCGCGAACCGAATCCCCTGCCGCCGCTGGCGCGCTGGAAGCTGCTCGATGGCCTGCGCCGCAGCCTGGTCGCGCCAACGCTCACGGGCATGCTGGTGTTGTGCTGGGCGTGGCTGGCGTCGCCGGCCTTCTGGAGCGCGGCGGCCTTGTCGGTGTTCTTCCTGCCGGCCTTTATCGAGATGCTGCTCAAGCTGGCGGACAAGCCGCACGACGCGCTGTGGCGCCAGCACCTGGCCAACTGGGGGCAGGACGCACGCCTTGCCCTGCGCCGCGCCGTGATGCAGGTCGCCGTCCTGCCGCACGAAGCCTGGACCAGCCTGGACGCGATCGTACGCGGCAGCTGGCGCATGCTGGTGTCGCGCCGCCACCTGCTGCAAGCCCGGAAACCCGGCCCGGCGCGCCCGATGCGTGACATCGAACGGAACGTGCGCAGCATGTGGTTTGCCCTGCTGCTGCCGGCCTGCGTGGCGGTGCTGCTGACTTTCCTGCATCCGCTCGCGCTGTTCGCGGCGGCGCCCCTGCTGCTGCTGTGGTTCCTGTCGCCGGTGATCGCCTGGTGGGTCAGCCAGCCGGGCGACCGCGCCGCGCCCGCGCTGGCGGACAGCCAGGCCCTGTTCCTGGCAAGCGTCGCGCGCCGCCACTGGGCTTATTTCGATACCTTCGCCGGCCCCGGGGACAACTGGCTCGCGCCCGACAGCATGCAGGAGCATCCGCATGCCAGGGTCACGCACCGCACCTCGCCGACCGACATCGGCATCGGCCTGCTGGCCAACCTGACGGCCTGGGACTTCGGCTTCATTGCCCAGGCCGAGGTGCTGGCGCGCGTGCGCGCGGCGTTCGACAGCATGGCGCTGCTCGCGCGCCATCGCGGCCATTTCTGCCACTGGTACGACACCCAAACGCTGGCGCCGCTGCAGCCGATGATGGTGTCGACGATCGACAGCGGCAACCTGGCCGCGCACCTGCTCACGCTTGCCGCCGGCCTCGAGGCCTTGGCCGACGCACCGGTCGGGAGCAGCCGGTCTCTGGCCGGCATGCGCGCGACGCTGCAGGTGGTGGAAGACCATGCGCAGGAGGCAGCGGGAGGCATGCCGCCGGCGCTGCGCGAGGCCATCGCGCGCTGCCGCAGCGTTCTGCAGCCGGGGCCGGCGCGCAAGACCGACACCCTGCCCGACCTGCTCGACCGCCTGGGAAGCGCCGCACAGGCGGCGTCCGCCATCGGGCGTGCATTGCCCGAGGGCGCCGGCGCACTCCTGTGCGACTGGAGCGCGCGCTTCGAGGCCGACTGCCACGCCGCCTGGGCCGATCTGCTGGCGCTCGTTCCCTGGATGCCTGCGGCGCAGGAATACGTGTTCGAGGCCAGCCTGACGCGCATCCCGACCCTGCGCGAGCTGGCCACGTACACGCGGCCGCCCGCCGCCGCCGATGCGGTTGCAGACCCGGCCGGCGAGGCGCTGGCGGCGATGGTGGAAGAGGGCGCCGCCACGGCGCGTGCGCGCCTGGACGACATCCGCGAACTGGCGCAGCGCGCACGCGCGTTCGCCGACATGGATTTCGGCTTCCTCTACCAAAGCGACACTGGCCTGCTCGCGAGCGGCTACAACGCCAGCACGGACGAACCCGATCCCGCCAGTTGCGACCTGCTCGCCTCGGAGGCGCGCCTGGCCAGCTTCATCGGCATCGCCCGTGGCCAGCTGCCGCAGGCGCACTGGTTCGCTTTGAGGCGCCCGCTGGGCTTTGTCGATGGCGAGCAGTTGCTGTTGTCTGGCAGCGGATCGATGTCCGACTACCTGGCGCCGCAGCTGGTGATGCCGGGCTACCGCGGCACCCTGTTCGACAAGGCCTGCCAGGCGCTGGTGCGCGTGCAGCGCAATCATGCGGACCGTCACGGCGTCCCGTGGGGCATGTCCGAGTCCGGTTTCAACACCTTCGACGCGGCGCTGAACTATGGCTACCGTGCTTTCGGCGTCCCGGGAACGGGCGTGGCGGACGGTCCGCGGCCCGGCATCGGCGATGACCTCGTCATTGCGCCCTACGCCTCGATGCTGGCGCTGATGGTGGCGCCCGGCGCGGCCTGCGCCAACCTGGAGCGCATGGCGGGCCTCGGCTGGATCGGCCAGTACGGTTTCTACGAAGCGGTCGACTATACCCGCGCGCGCTTGCCGCGCAACCAGCCCCACGCGACCGTGCGCTCGTTCATGGCGCACCACCAGGGCATGGGCTTGCTGGCGCTGTCGCACCTGCTGCACGGGGGGCCGATGCAGGCCCGCTTCGAGGCCGATGCGGAACTCGCCGCGACGCTGCCGCTGCTGTACGAGCGCGCGCCGAAGTCGGGCGCTTTCGATGTCGGCAGAATGCATGCGGCACCCGCGCATGCCGCAGGGCCGCCAGTGCGCGATGCACACCGTTCGGTCGACCGCACCGGCGTCCCCCACGAAGTGCAACTGCTGTCGAACGGCCGTTACCACGTGATGGTGACGAGCGACGGCGCCGGCTACAGCCGCTGGCATGACCTGGCCCTGACCCGCTGGCGCGCAGACGCGGCAGCGGCCGCCGCCAATGCGGGCGTGTGCTGCTACCTGCGCGACCTCGACAGCGGCGCGGTCTGGTCACCGGCCTTCCAGCCGACGCTGGCCGAGCCCGAGCATTACGAGGCCGTGTTCCCCGAAGGCCGCGCGGAGTTCCACCGGGTCGACGACGGCATCGAACTGGCCACCGAAATCGTGGTCGCGCCCGATGACGACGTCGAGCTGCGCCGCATGCGCATCCGGAACGGCACCGCAGGCCCGCGCAGCATCGAGCTGACGGCGTATGCCGAACCGGTGCTGGCGCGGGAGGGCAGCACGCAGGGCGGCGTCACTGCGCCGCTGCAGAGCGAGATCCTGGCCGAACGCACCGCGATCCTGTGCACGCGCAGGCCGCACGGAACAACGCAGGCGGCAATCGGGGCGCCCTGGCTGCTGAACCTGCTGGCGGTGCACGGCGGCGCTGCCGCTGCCGCCGCTGCCACCCCTTCCGCTTCGTTCGAGACGGACCGCCAGCGCTTCATCGGCCGCGGCAACGCCAGCCTGCTGCCGGCCGCGCTGCGCGAACCGGGGCCGCTCGGCGGCGAGGGAGAGGGTCTCGAGCCGGCGCTGGCGATCCGCCGCGTCGTCACGCTGGCCGCCGGCGAGGAAGTCACGGTGGACCTCGTCCTCGGCGTGGCGCCCACGCGCGAGGAAGCGCTGCGCCTGGTCGACAAATACGGCGACCGGCACGCGGTCGACGGCGCGTTCGAACTGGCCTGGACCCAGTCCCAGGCGCTGCTGCGCCAGCTGGACATCGCCGAGCCCGATGCCGGCTTGTACGCGCGCCTTGCCGGCGCCGTGCTCTATCCGAACCGCGCGAACCGCGGGTTGCGCGCGGAGCCTGCCGTCATCGCGGCCAGCCGCCTGGGCCGCGCGAACCTGTGGCCCTACGGAATCTCGGGCGACTTGCCGATCGTGCTGGTGCATGTGCGCGACAGCGTCAACCTGGGCCTCGTGCGCCAGCTGGTGCAGGCGCACGGCTACTGGCGCCGCAAGGGCCTGGCGGTCGACCTGGTGCTCTGGTACGCCGACACGCTGCAGCGCCAGGTCGCGCGCCTGGTCGCATCCGGTGCGAAGGATGAGGCCGGCGATGGCCCGGGCGGGCTGTTTGCCTTTGCCTTCGAGGGGATGCCTGAAGAAGACCGCGTGCTGATGCAAGCTGCGGCGCGTGTGGTGTTGCAGGACAGGCGCGGCGGCCTGCTCGAGCAGCTGCGGCGCGCGGCCGCATCCGGGCCGGACGCCACGGCGCCGCTCCTGCGCCCCCCAGGCGCCCCACGGGAATGGACCGTGCAGGCGCCCGCTACCGCGCCGCTCCTCCTCGACAACGGCATCGGCGGCTTCAGCAGCGATGGCTGCGAATACGTGATCCGCACGGCGCCGGGCCGGCCGACGCCGGCGCCGTGGTCGAACGTGCTGGCCAACCCGGCTTTTGGCGCCGTCGTATCCGAGAGCGGCGAGGCCACTAGCTGGAGCGCGCATGCCCGCTACCTCACGGCCCCAGGCGAAGCCTTCTACCTGCGCGACGAAGCGACGGGCGTGTTCTGGTCGCCGACCGCGCTGCCGGCGCCGTCCGGCGGCGCCTACCTCACGCGCCATGGTTTCGGCTACAGCGTGTTCGAGCACACGGCGCACGGCATCCGTTCCGAGATGACGAGCTTCGTCGCGCTGGAGGCGCCGCTGAAGTACACGGTGCTGAAGCTGCGCAACGACAGCAGCGCGCCGCGCCGCTTGTCGGTTACCGGGTACGTCGAATGGGTGATGGGGGAGATGCGCGGCGAGCAGCGCACGCAATCGGCGCTGCACGTGGTGACCGGACGCGATCCGGCCAGCGGCGCAATCGTCGCCCGCAATCCCTGGCACAGCGATGTCGCAGGCAGCCTGGGCTTCTTCCACGTCGACGCCGGGAATGCGGCCTTCACCGGCGACCGCCTCGAATTCATCGGCCACAACGGGCGCCTCGCCGATCCGCAGGCGCTGCGCCGGGCAGGCCTGTCGGGCAGCCTTGGCGCCGGGTTCGATCCATGCGCGGCGCTGCAGGTCGGGTTCGAACTCGAGCCGGGCGAACAGAAGGAATTCGTGTTCATGCTCGGCGCGCAGCAGGACCCCGACATCGCCGACATCGCCGCCATCGTCCAGGCCCACCAGGATGCGCCGGCGGCACTCGAGCAGGTGCGCGCCTGGTGGCGCGAGACCCTGGGCGCGCTGCGCATCGAGACGCCCGACCCGCTGCTCGACGTGCTCGCCAATGGCTGGCTGCTGTACGGGGCGATCGCGGGCGGCATGTGGGCGCGCGGCGGCGGTACTGGTGCCGAACCTGGCGCCTGGCGCTTTCGCGACCACCTGCAGGACGCGATGGCCGTCGTGCACGCGCGCCCGCAACTGCTGCGCGAGCAACTGCTGCTGTGCGCGGCGCACCAGTTCGTCGAGGACGGAGCCCGCCTTGCGGGCTATCCGCCGTCGAACCGCGGCGTGCGCATGCGCCCGTCCAGCGATTTGCTGTGGCTGCCCCTGGCGACCTGCCGCTACCTCGCCGCCACCGGCGACATCGGCGTACTCGGCGAATCCGTCCCCTGGCTCGAGGAACGCGCGCTCGAGGCCGGGGAAGACGCCGGCCCGGGCCCGGTGGAGGGCCTGCAAGGGCACGGCGACCTGTACGAGCACTGCGTGCGGGCGATCCGCCACGCCATGCGCTTCGGCGAACACGGCCTGCCGCTGGTCGAAGGCGGCGATCCGGAAAACGTCCAGGGCGGCGCCGAGAGCGTCCGGCTGGGCTTTTTCATGGTCGAGGTGCTGCGCCGCTTTGCCGAAGTGGCCGACCGCCGCGCCGATTACGGTTTCGCCACCACCTGCCGCGCCGGCGCGCTGGCGCTCGCTGCCCAGATCGAAGACCACGCCTGGGACGGCGAACTCTACCGGAGCAGCCTCGATGGCGGCCCGTCTGGCGGCCAGCGCGCCTTGCAGGAAAACGCGTGCGGGCCTGACCTCGCCGTGCAGGCCTGGGCCGTGCTCTCGGGCGCGGCAAGTCCCGAACGTGCTGCCGGCGCGCTGGCCGCTGCCGCTGCACACTCGATGGGGGGCAACAGCGGCAGCAGCACCGGCCAGCCACTGGAAGCTGTCGTCTGGGCCGCCACGGCCTTTGCACGCCTGGGGCAGGGCGAACGCGCCTGGCAAATGGTCGAGATCGAGGCGTTCGGCGCGCCGCTAATTGGGCGCGCCGCTGCGGGCTGGTATACTGGCACAGCCGGCCCGATGTACCGGCTGATTGTCGAATCGCTGCTCGGCGTCGAGCGCGTGGGCCAGCTGCTGCTGCTGGCGCCGCAGTTGCCGCAGGGCTGGCCGGGTTTCCGGTTGCAGTACCGTTACCGGGACACGAGCTATGCGATCGAGGTGCGCGCCGCCGAATCGGGCGCGCTGCTGGTCGATGGACAAATTGTTTCCGGCAAAACCGTGCAGCTGGTCGACGATGGTGCAACCCATCGCGTCGAGCTGCATGTCGCGCGCCGGCAAGGACCCGCCGTTTCGGCGGAACACGAAGAAACCCAGTCGAAAATTATTCCATGACGAACAACATCAAGCTGGCGGCCTGCGCCGCCTTCCTGCTTTCCTGCGGCGCTAGTCAAGCTGCCCACGCTGCCGACTGGAGCGACACCTCCATCAGCTGGCGCTACGGGACCCGTTTCGCCGAGCCCTTCAATCCCGAACACATCAAGAAGCACATCTTTGCGCTGACCCATGCCAGCGGCTACAAGTACGGCAGCAATTACTTCAACGTCGACCTGCTGCAGTCGGACGAAACCGACCCGGCCTCGCTGACCCAGTCCGAAGGTGCGCAGGAGGCGTATGTGGTCTACCGCCATACGCTCGACATCGGCGCCCTGCGCGGCAAGGAGATTCGCTTCGGCGCGGTCAAGGGCGTGGGCGCGACGGTCGGCTTCGACTGGAACACGAAAAACGACGTCG
>JAQGLR010000252.1 GCA_028292765.1 Massilia sp.
CGGCGATCATCGCGGCGGTCTTCGCGGCGCTCCTGGGCGCGGTCGTAGCCGCGGTCCTGGGCGCTTGCAGGGAAACTCGCGGCGAGCGCGACGGCAATCAGTGCCTTGGCAATCATGTTCGTCTTCATGTAATTCCTCCCGTAGGTGGTTCGGGCGGCGTGCCCAATACCTGCAGTTAGCCACGGATGGTGACTGCCTTCCGTACGTTCCACCACCTAAGTGCCGAGCTCGCTTCGACACATTGCGCGCCGCGCGGTTTTGTCGCGGTTTTTATTGCGCTTTTATTGGATAATGACGGCTTTAGCCCAGCGCCCCGCCGTGACCAAGACCCTTGCCGACCTGATCGAAGACCAGCTGCCGCAGACGCAATGCACCAAGTGCGGCTATCCGGCCTGCCGTCCCTATGCGGAAGCGATCGCCAGCGGCGAAGCGCAGATCAACCAGTGCCCGCCCGGCGGCATCGAAGGCGTGCGGCGCTTATCGAGCGTCACCGGGCATCCTGTCATCCCCATCAATCCGGCGAACGGCATCGAGCGGCCGCGGCCGGTCGCGTTCATCGACGAGTCGCTCTGCATCGGCTGCACGCTGTGCATCCAGGCCTGCCCGGTGGACGCGATCCTGGGCGCGGCCAAGCAGATGCATACCATCCTGCCGAGCCTGTGCACGGGCTGCGACCTGTGCGTGGCGCCCTGCCCGGTCGACTGCATCAGCATGGTCCCGGTGACGGGCGATGCGACCGGCTGGGCCGCCTGGTCGCAGGCGGCGGCGGATGCGGCGCGCGCGCGCCACGATTTCCGCACCGAGCGTTTGCGGCGTGAGCGCGAGGAAAACGACGCACGGCTGGCGGCGAAAGCCGTCGAGAAAATGCGCGCCGTCACCGCCGAGGCCGCCAACACTCCGGATGAGCTGGCCGAGAAGGAGCGCAAGCGCGCCATCATCGCCGCCGCCATCGAACGGGCACGCCTGCGGGCGGCCGCGGATCCGGCTGCACCTCCGCCTCCAGACAAGACTTGATTCATGAATCCGGCAAAACGTTTAGAAATATTTACGCGCTTTCGCGATGCCAATCCGCATCCGACCACCGAGCTGGAATACACGACGCCCTTCGAACTCCTGATCGCCGTGCTGCTGTCGGCGCAGTCGACCGACGTTGGCGTCAACAAGGCCACGCGCCGCCTGTACCCGGTGGCGAACACGCCGCAGAAGATCCTCGACCTGGGTGTCGACGAACTGAAGACCTATATCTCCACGATCGGCCTCTACAACAACAAGGCAAAGAACGTGATCGCCACCTGCCAGATCCTGGTGGACCAGTACGGCGGCGAGGTGCCGCGCGCGCGCGAAGCGCTGGAAGCGCTGCCGGGCGTGGGCCGCAAGACGGCCAACGTGGTGCTCAACACGGCCTTTGGCGAACCGACGATGGCGGTCGACACCCACATCTTCCGGGTGTCGAACCGCACGAAGATCGCGCCGGGCAAGAATGTCGACGAAGTGGAAATGAAGCTGTTGAAGGTGGTGCCGAAGGACTTCCTTCACGACGCGCACCACTGGCTGATCCTGCACGGGCGCTACACCTGCATCGCGCGCCGGCCGAGGTGCTGGAACTGCATCATCCACGACCTGTGCGAGTTCCGCGACAAGACGCCTGCGCCCGACGGGCTGATCGCACCGGAAGCTAGAGGGTCGACCGAGCTCCCGGCAGCTTGAGCAGCAAGCGCGCCGCCAGCAAGCTGGCGCCGATGCCAACCAGTCCCGACAGGACGAAGCGGCCGTCGAAGCGTCGGCGACGGTTGACAAGAATTGCATACATGCAATGTAATTGCGGCAACTTTTTGTAATAGAATGCTTCCAGGCGGCGCTCAGGTCTCCGCCAACCGGAGGCAATCACAGAAAGCACGCTCATGGACGGATCACGGCGCCTGCATTCCTTCGATAACCTGCGCGCCATGATGATGTGGCTCGGGATCGTCATCCATGTGGCGATCAACCACAGCACCGGACCGTCCGCCCTGCCCTGGCGCGACAGCCAGGCCACCCCGCTCGCCGACCTGCTGCTGGTCTTCATCCACGCCTTCCGCATGCCCGTGTTCTTCATCCTGGCCGGGTATTTCGTGGCGCTGCTGGTAGTAAAGCGCGGGACCAGGGGCATGCTGGTGCACCGACTGCGCAGGCTGGCCCTGCCCTTTGCCATCTTCTGGCCGCTGCTGCTCGTTTGCACGACGGTATTGATGCTGGTGTATCTGCACCTGATGGCATACGGCACCGTTGGCCTCGACCCATCGGTGCTGGCGAAATCGAAGGTGACATCGCCGTTCAACACGATGCACATGTGGTTCATCTATTACCTGATCTGGTTCTGCGTGCTGACCGCAGCCCTGGCGCCGCGGGTACCAGCCGGATTGCGCGGCGCGGCCGACGCAGGCTTTCGCGCGCTGGCCAGCAAGTGGTGGGGACCGCTGGTCCTTGCCATTCCGCTTGCGGTCATCGGCTCGTCCTACCGGGCCGGCGTGCTGGCGGCGAACGGCTCGTTCATCCCGAACCTGGGCGAACTGGTGCATAACGGGCTGTTCTTCGTATTCGGCCTGTACCTGTACCGGCACCAGGATGGGCTGTTCCCGCTGTTGACGGCCAGGTGCTGGCGCAACACGATTGTCGGCTTCGTGACCTTCGTGCTGGCGCTCGGCGCCTTCAAGTCCTTCCTCGACAATCCGCAGGGAATTGCGCATATCGAAGCCCTGATTGCCTTCCTCTACAACCTGACCAGCTGGCTGTGGAGCTTCGCCCTGATCGGGCTGGCGCTACGCTACCTGCCGACGCAGAACCGGGTATTGCAGTACGTGTCCGACAGTTCGTACTGGGTTTTCCTGGTGCATATGCTGGGAACGATCGGATTCGGCGCCCTGCTGTACAGCCAGCCGTTCGGACCAGTCACCAAGATCGCGCTGAACATCCTGGCGACGACGGCCGCCTGCCTGCTTACCTATCAGGTGCTGGTGCGTCATACGGTGATCGGTGTGCTGCTGAACGGACGCAGGCAACCGAAAGCCTTGTCGCCGGCGCTAGCGGTCGTCGCGGAACCGAAGTGAGACGTCAGCCCCGCCAGCCGTCGATCAGCGGGCAGCGGCCGTTAGCGTCGTGACGCCGGTTGCGAACGACGCGCGCGCGATGCGGCCGTCGATGACTTCGTAAATGCAGAGCATCTCGACCGTGCCAGGACCTTCCGGGAAATTGCGCGTCACCGTTTCGACGTCGGTGACGATATTGCCGACGACGCTGCGTGTGATGAGCCTTGCGTGCAGGTCGGGCTCGACGAACCGCGCGAGGTAGCGCGGCCGGATCTGTTCAGTCCCCTCGGCCAGCAGCGCCCCGTGCAGCGTGAACTGCTGCGCGTCCGGCGCATAAGTGCCCATCAGGGCGTTGATGTCTTTGGCGTTGTAGGCGTCGAGTTGGGCCTGGACGACGGCGGCGGGATTCGATGAAGTCATGGGTTTGCGTCAGAGGAGGACAAGGTTATCGCGATGGAGGAGTTCCGGGCCTTCGATGTAGCCGAGGATGGCCTCGATCTCGTTCGAGGAGTGGCGCATGATGCGGCGTACTTCGCTGCTGGTATAGCTGGTCAGCCCGCGCGCGACCGGCACACCGGCTTCGCTGACGCAGGTGATGAGTTGGCCGCGCCCGAATTCGCCCTTGACGGCGATGACGCCGATCGGCAGCAGCGACTTGCCTTCTTTCGTCAGCTTTTGCACGGCGCCGGCGTCCAGCACGACCTCGCCCGCCGTGTGCAGGTGGTCGACCATCCACTGGCGCCGCGCGGTCAGGCGCGTGGTGGCGGCGTTCAGCTGGGTGCCGATCGCCTCGCCTCGCGCCAGGCGCGTCAGCACGTCGGGCTCGCGGCCCCAGGCGATTACCGTGTGGGCGCCGGAACGGGCGGCGCGGCGTGCGGCCAGCACCTTGGTCAGCATGCCGCCGCGGCCGATGCTGCTGCCGGCGCCGCCGGCCATCGCCGCCAGGCGGTCGTCGTCGGCCTGCGCCTGTGCGATCAGGGTGGCTTGAGGGTCCTTGCGGGGGTCGCTTGAATACAGGCCGCGCTGGTCGGTCAGGATCACGAGGGCGTCGGCCTCGATCAAATTGGCGACCAGGGCACCCAGCGTGTCGTTGTCGCCGAACTTGATTTCGTCGGTCACGACGGTGTCGTTCTCGTTGATGATCGGCACCACGCCGAGGCGCAACAGGGTCGTCAGGGTGGCGCGGGCGTTCAGGTAGCGCTCACGGTCGGCGAGGTCGGCGTGGGTCAGCAGCACCTGGGCGGTCTTGACGCCATGCACGCTGAAACTCGACTCGTAGATTTGCGCCAGGCCCATCTGGCCACAGGCGGCGCAGGCCTGCAATTCGTGGATGTCGTGCGGGCGTGCGCTGAAACCGAGGCGCAGCATGCCTTCGGCAATCGCCCCGGAGCTGACCAGCACGACTTCCTTGCCGAGCCCGCGCAGGGCCGCGATTTGGGCGGCCCAGCGGGCGATGGCGCCGTGGTCGAGGCCGCGTCCCTCGTCGGTGACGAGCGAGGAGCCGACCTTGACGATGATGCGGGAGGCTTGTTGGATGACGGAATTCATGGCGGGAGTCTCATGGTGCAAGTCTTTTCTTCCGCGGGCGCAAGGCCAGCAGGGCCAGGCCCGCCAGCAACTCGATCCCGCATACAACGAACAAGACCCCGCGCGGCAGGCCGATCGCGAATGCCGCGACCAGACGCCCGGCCGGCTGGGCCAGCAGGAATAATGCAACGAGATCGCCGAGCAGGGGCTGGTCGCTCCGGCTCGCCGCTAGCCATGCCAGCCCCGCTTGTGCGAGGCGCATGCCAACATAGATGGCGTAGAACTGGCTGTAGCCGTTCACGCCAACGAGAAACAGGCCCATTGCGGTGGCGACCCGGTCCGGGTCGAGCATGGCAATGAGCGCCGCCAGCGAACTGGCGGTCGCCACCAGCTGCAGGAGCTGGCCGCGCGCCCAGGCACGGGTGATGGCCGGGCGCTTGCCGGCAAGGCGATCCTTAGTCTTCAAGGATCTTGAAACGAGGATCGTCCGGATCGATCGACGTGATGCCACGCGCTTCCTCGGTCATCTGCACGGACTCATCCACGCGCAGGTCGGTCGCGCGCTTCGTTTCCAGGTGCATGTAGATCGCATTGATCAGTTCCTGGCAGCCTTCGCGGTTCAGGGCCGAAATCTCGAAGTAAGGTCCCTTCCAGGCCATCTTCTTGATGAAGTCCTTGACGCGCTTCTTGCGCTCGTCTTCCGGCACCACGTCGAGCTTGTTGAGCACGAGCCAGCGCGGCTTGTTGAGCAGCTCTTCGTCGTATTTCTCGAGTTCCTTGATCAGGGCTTTCGCTTCCTT
>JAQGLR010000260.1 GCA_028292765.1 Massilia sp.
CCGAACGCGCTGCTGTGCCGCGCCGACCGCCCGATCCCCGACGACGAGCGCGCCAAGATTTCGCTGTTCGCCAACGTCGAAGAGCAGGCCGTCATTTCGGTGTGGGACGTCGACACCATCTATAAAGTGCCGCAAGTCCTGCACGACCAGGGCCTGGACGACATCATCCTCGAAGCGCTCGGCCTGGAAGCGCCGCCGGCCGACCTGTCGATGTGGACGCGCCTGATCCACACGCTGGAAAACCCGAAGCACGAAGTCACGATCGGCATGGTCGGCAAGTATGTCGACCTGACCGAATCGTACAAGTCGCTGACCGAAGCGCTGCGCCACGCCGGCATCCACACCGAGAGCCGCGTCAACATCGAATACCTCGACTCGGAAGAGATCGAAGGTACCGGTTGCGAGCACCTGGCCAAGTACGACGCCATCCTGGTGCCGGGCGGCTTCGGCAAGCGCGGCGTGGAAGGCAAGATCATGGCCGCGCGCTATGCCCGCGAAAACAAGATCCCCTACCTCGGCATCTGCCTCGGCATGCAGGTCGCGCTGATCGAATACGCGCGCCACATGGCCGGCCTGCCGAACGCGAATTCGACCGAATTCGACCTCGAAACCGACCAGCCCGTGGTCGCCCTCATCAACGAGTGGCAGAACCACGACGGCAAGGTCGAGCAGCGCGACGAAAACTCCGACCTGGGCGGCACCATGCGCCTGGGCGCGCAGACCTGCGAAGTCAATCCGGGCACGCTGGCCGCCGAAATCTACGGCAACGTCGTCACCGAGCGCCACCGCCACCGCTACGAAGCCAACAACTTCTACCTGCCGAAGGTGGAAGCGGCCGGCCTCGTCGTCGCGGCGCGTACCCCGAACGAAGACCTGTGCGAAATCATGGAACTCCCGCGCACCGGCCCGAATGCGCACCCGTGGTACATGGGCGTGCAGTTCCACCCTGAATTCAAGTCGACCCCGCGCAGTGGCCACCCGCTGTTCACGTCGTTCATCCAGGCTGCGCTCGCCCACCAGGCCGAGAACGCGCCGGCAGCCGCCAATGCGCCGACTGCTTTGCAAGGAGATGCAGCATGAAACTCTGCGGCTTTGAAGTAGGCCAGGACCAGCCGATTTTCCTGATCGCCGGCACCTGCGTGATCGAATCGCGCCAGATGGCGCTCGACGTGGCCGGCACCCTGAAAGAAATCACCTCGGCACTGGGCATCCCGTTCATCTATAAATCGTCGTTCGACAAGGCGAACCGCTCGTCGGGCACCTCGTTCCGCGGCCCCGGCCGCGAGAAGGGCCTGGAGATCCTGGCGGACGTCAAGCGCACGCTCGGCGTGCCGGTGCTGACCGACGTCCACACCGAGGAAGAGATTCCTGAAGTGGCGAGCATCGTCGACGTGATCCAGACCCCGGCCTTCCTGTGCCGCCAGACCGATTTCATCAACGCATGCGCCCGTTCGGGCCTGCCGGTGAACATCAAGAAGGGCCAGTTCCTGGCCCCGGGCGACATGAAGAACGTGATTGATAAAGCACGTGCCGCGGCACGCGCGGCGGGCTTGAACGAAGACAACTTCATGGCCTGCGAACGCGGCGCCTCGTTCGGCTACAACAACCTGGTCTCCGACATGCGTTCGCTCGCCATCATGCGCGAATCGAACTGCCCGGTGGTGTTCGACGCGACCCACTCGGTGCAGCTGCCGGGCGGGCAGGGCACGTCTTCGGGCGGCCAGCGCGAGCACATCCCGGTGCTGTCGCGCGCCGCGGTGGCGGCCGGCATCGCCGGCCTGTTCATGGAAACCCACCCGGACCCGGCGAATGCCCTGTCCGACGGCCCGAACGCGGTGCCGCTGGGCCGCATGAAGGAACTGCTCACGACCCTGGTCGAACTCGACCGCGTGGTCAAGCGTGCGGGCTTCCTCGAGAACAGCTTCAAGGCATAATCGAGTTATTCAGCATGCAATTCGGGGCGCCCAACAAGGCGCCTCGAATTGCATGTGCCAGACGATTTTTATCTACTTTCCGGAGACTGAACCATGAGTGCTATCGTTGATATTATCGGCCGCGAAATCATTGACTCGCGCGGCAATCCGACCGTCGAATGCGACGTGCTGCTCGAATCGGGCGTGATGGGCCGGGCGGCTGTGCCCTCGGGCGCATCGACCGGTTCGCGCGAAGCGATCGAGCTGCGCGACGGCGACCCGAAGCGTTATTTCGGCAAGGGCGTGCTGCAGGCCTGCGAGAACATCAACACCGAAATCAGCGAAGCAATCATGGGCCTGGACGCCAACGAACAGGCCTTCCTCGACCGCACCCTGATCGACCTGGACGGCACCGAGAACAAGAGCCGCCTGGGCGCCAACGCCATGCTGGCCGTTTCCATGGCTGTCGCTAAAGCGGCAGCTGAGGAGGCAGGCTTGCCTTTGTACCGCTATTTCGGCGGTTCGGGCGCGATGCAGATGCCGGTGCCGATGATGAACGTCATCAACGGCGGCGCACACGCCGACAACAACCTGGACATCCAGGAATTCATGATCATCCCGGTCGGCGCCCCGTCGTTCAAGGAAGCGATCCGCTACGGCGCCGAGGTGTTCCACACCCTGAAGAAAATCCTGCACGCGAAGGGCCTCTCCACGGCCGTCGGCGACGAAGGCGGCTTTGCCCCATCGGTGGCCAACCATGAAGAAGCCATCAAGCTGATCATGCAGGCGATCGAAGACGCAGGCTACGAAGCCGGCACCCAGATCGCCATCGGCCTCGATTGCGCCGCGAGCGAATTCTACAAGGACGGCAAGTACGTGCTGGAGAGCGAAGGCCTGCAACTGAGCGCCACCGACTTCACCAACATGCTGGCCACCTGGTGCGACAAGTACCCGATCATCTCGATCGAAGACGCGATGGCCGAAGGCGACTGGGACGGCTGGGCCACCCTGACCGCCGCGCTGGGCAAGCGCGTGCAGCTGGTGGGCGACGATTTGTTCGTCACCAACACCAAGATCCTGAAAGAGGGCATCCAGAAAGGCATCGCCAACTCGATCCTCATCAAGATCAACCAGATCGGCACCCTGACCGAAACCTTCGCCGCCATCGAGATGGCCAAGCGCGCCGGCTACACCGCCGTGATCTCGCACCGCTCGGGCGAGACCGAAGACTCGACCATTGCAGACAGAGCCGTAGGCTGCAACGCCGGGCAGATCAAGACCGGTTCGATGAGCCGCTCCGACCGCATGGCCAAGTACACCCAGTTGCTTCGCATCGAGGAAGACCTGGGCGACGTGGCAAGCTACCCC
>JAQGLR010000266.1 GCA_028292765.1 Massilia sp.
GGGGCGTCCCCGCCTTCTTCGCGCACGAGGCGAAATACAAAACTCATGGATTACTCTTGTCGATCACGGATGGGGAGAAATGCTATCACGGCGGCCGGCGCCACGTTGGCCAGTAGTGTGGCCGAACGCCTCGCCTCAAGCCCGCAGCGCCCGATCCACCAGTTCGATCCAGTGCGACACCGGCGTCCCGGTCCCCGACTGCAAATGCGTCATGCAGCCGATGTTGGCCGAAACGATCTCGGTCGCCCCGGTCGCTTCCAGGTTGGCCAGCTTGCGGTCGCGCAGTTCGTGGGCGATTTCCGGATGCAGCACCGAATAGGTGCCGGCCGAGCCGCAGCACAGGTGGCTGTCGGCGCACAGCACCACGTCGACGCCGGCGGCGCGCAGCACGCCTTCGACCTTGCCGCGGATCTGCTGGCCGTGCTGCAGCGTGCATGGGGGGTGGAAGGCCACCCGCTTCATGATCCTGCCGCGCAGGCTGGCGGCGAGCGGCTCTTCGAACTCCGGCATGATCTCGGACAGGTCGCGCGTCAGCATCGAGATGCGCGCGGCCCTGGCCGCATACGCCGGATCGTGCGCCAGGTGGTGGCCGTATTCCTTGACCGTGACGCCGCAGCCGGACGCGGTCATGACGATGGCTTCCACCTGCTCCCGCTTCCCGTCCACATACGGCCACCAGGCGTCGATGTTGCGGCGCATGTCGGCCAGGCCCCCGTCCTGGTCGTTCAGGTGATAGCGCACGGCGCCGCAGCAGCCGGCCCTGGGCGCGCGCACCAGCTGCACGCCAAGCGCATCGAGCACGCGGGCGGTGGCGGCGTTGATGTTCGGACCCATCGCCGGCTGCACGCAGCCCTCCAGCACCAGCATCTTGCGGGCGTGGACCCGCGTCGGCCACTGGCCGGCGGCGCGCGTCGGCTGCAGCTTGTCCTGCAAGTCTTTCGAGAGGATGGAGCGCAGCGCCGTCCCGACCCGGAAGGCCGGCTTGAACAGCGCACCACGCGGCAGGAATTCCTTCAGCGTCGTGCGTTTGATGCGGTCCGCCGCCTTGCGCGGCACCCGCTCTTCGACGATCCGGCGCCCGATGTCGACCAGGCGCCCGTACTTCACGCCCGACGGGCAAGTCGACTCGCAGTTGCGGCAGGTGAGGCAGCGATCAAGGTGGAGCTGGGTCTTTTCGGTCGGTTCGACGCCTTCCAGCACCTGCTTGATCAGGTAGATGCGCCCGCGCGGGCCATCGAGCTCGTCGCCCAGCAGCTGGTAGGTCGGGCAGGTGGCGGTGCAGAAGCCGCAGTGCACGCAGGCACGCAGGATCGCTTCGGCCTCATCGCCGTCCGGCGTGCCCTTGATGAAGTCGGCCAGATTGGTTTGCATGTCAGACCATCCTTCCGCGATTGAAAATGTGCGACGGATCGAAAGCCGTCTTCAGGCGCTCGTGGATGCGCGCCACGGCGGGCGCCAGCGGCTGGAACACGCCGATCGCCTTGTCGCCGCCGCGGAACAGGGTCGCGTGCCCACCCGCGGCGGCGGCCGTGCGGCGGATGCTGTCGGCGTCGGCGCTACTGCCGCGCAGCCAGCGCTGCGCCCCGCCCCATTCGATCAACTGCGCGCCGCCGAGCACGATCGCGCTTGTCGTCGATGGCACCGACAGGCGCCACAGGGGTGCGTCGCCTTCGAAGAAGGCATGACGCTGCTCGCGCAGCCCGGCCCAGAAAGCATCGCCATCCTGCATCGCCTGCCCGCCCAGCGAGGTCACCGCCGCATCCACCGCCGCCCGCGCGCCCGACAGGCGCAGCGCCAGCACGCCATCATGCCAGCAGCTGCCCGACACCGGCAGCGGCTGCCCGCCCCACTCGTTGAGCTTGCGGATCGCCTCGATCTCGCTCATGTCGAACTGCAGCGTGGTCTCGGCAAACGCACGCGGCAGCACCTTGACCGACATCTCCAGCATCAGCCCGAGCGTGCCGAGGGACCCGGCCAGCAGGCGCGAGACGTCGTAGCCGGCCACGTTCTTCATGACCTGGCCGCCGAAACTCAACACCTCGCCCTTTCCGTCCATCAGTTTGACGCCCAGCACGAAGTCGCGCACGGCGCCGCTGTTGGCGCGGCGCGGGCCGGACAGGCCGGCGGCCACCGCGCCGCCGAACGTCGCACCCTCGCCAAAATGCGGCGGCTCGAAAGCCAGCATCTGCTTACGTTCGGCCAGCACGGCCTCGATTTCGCCAAGGGGCGTGCCGCAGCGCGCAGTGATCACCAGCTCGGTCGGCTCGTAGTCGACGATGCCGGCGTGGCTGCGCGTGTCGAGGATCTCGCCTTCGAGGCGGCCGCCGTACCAGTCCTTGGTGCCGCCGCCACGGATGCGCAGCGCGGTCTTGCCGGCGGCCGCCGCGCGTACCTGGTCCCTGAATTGTTCAATCATGTTCGGCTCTCAAAAGCGCGGAAGGTCGGGGAACGGCACTTGCCCCTTGTGCACGTGCAGCTTGCCGAATTCGGCGCAGCGGTGCGGGGTCGGGATGGCCTTGTCCGGATTGAGCAGCATCGGCACGTCGAACGCGCGCTTCACCGCAAAGAAGGCGTCGAGCTCCATGCGCCCGAACTGCACGCACATCGAGTTGATCTTTTCCATGCCGACGCCGTGCTCGCCCGTAATGGTGCCGCCCACTTCCACGCACAGCGCCAGGATCGCCGCGCCAAAGGCTTCGGCGCGCTCGAATTCGCCCGGCTGGTTGGCGTCGAACAGGATCAGGGGATGCAGGTTGCCGTCGCCCGCGTGAAACACGTTGGCGCAGCGCAGGCCGTAGGTGGTCTCCATCTCCTCGATGCCCATCAGGACGCGTGCGAGGTGCTTGCGCGGGATGGTGCCGTCCATGCAGTAGTAATCCGGCGAGATGCGGCCCGCCGCCGGGAAGGCGTTCTTGCGGCCCGACCAGAAGCGCATGCGCTCGGCCTCGCTCTGCGACACGGCGATCGCACTGGCCCCGGCCGCCTCCAGCACCGCCGTCATGCGTTCGATTTCCTCGGCCACTTCCAGCGGCGTGCCGTCGGCCTCGCACAGCAGGATGGCGGCGGCGTCGAGATCGTAACCGGCGCGGACAAACGGCTCGACCATGCGCGCCGAGGTGCGGTCCATCATCTCCAGCCCCGCGGGAATGATGCCGGCGGCGATCACGCTCGCCACCGCATTGCCGCCGGTGACCACGTCATTGAACGAAGCCATGATCACCTGGGCGGCGGCCGGCTTCGGCACCAGTTTTACGGTGACTTCGGTCACGATCCCGAGCATGCCCTCCGAGCCGATGAAGACGGCCAGCAGGTCCAGGCCCGGGGCGTCGAGCGCCTCGCTGCCGAGTTCGATGATCTCGCCCTCGATGCTTGCCACGCGCACGCGCAGCACGTTGTGCACGGTGAGGCCGTATTTGAGGCAGTGCACGCCGCCCGAATTTTCGGCCACGTTGCCGCCGATGGTGCAGGCGATCTGGGACGACGGATCGGGCGCGTAATACAGGCCGTACTGGGCCGCCGCGTCCGAGATGGCGAGATTGCGCACGCCCGGCTGCACGACCGCCGTGCGCGCATGGGCATCCATGCGCACGATGCGGTTCAGGCGCGCGGTCGACAGCACGACACCGTCGTGGATCGGCAGCGCCCCGCCCGAGAGACCGGTGCCGGCGCCGCGCGGCACGATCGGCACGCCGAGCTCGCGGCAGACGTTCAGGATCTCCAGCACCTGCGCTTCGTCGGTCGGGAGCGTGACGATCATCGGCAACTGGCGGTAGGCCGCCAGGCCGTCGCATTCGTAGGGCCGGGTGTCTTCGGGGTCATGCAGGACGACGCCGTGGGGCAGCCTGGCGTTCAGCGCCGCGGCGACCTGCTGGCGGCGCAGGATGGGAGCACTGAGGGCGACTTGGAGGGGGGCGGACATCCTTCAATTGTAAGCACAATCACATCGTTTTGCCGTATCCTCGGGCTATCTTTTTTAAAGGCTGGACATAATCATGGGTAATCGACTTTCCAAAATCGCCACACGCACCGGGGACGACGGCAGCACGGGCCTCGGCGACGGCAGCCGCACCGGGAAGGACAGCGCACGCATCCACGCCCTGGGCGAAGTCGACGAACTCAATTCCTTCGTCGGCCTGCTGCTGTGCGAAGACATGCCGCAAGATTTGCGCGAGGAACTGGTCTCGATCCAGCACGACCTGTTCGACCTCGGCGGCGAGCTGTGCATTCCCGGCTACCAGATGATCAAGGACGAGCACGTGGCGCGCCTCGATGGCTTGCTGGAGAAGTACAACGCCGACCTGCCGACCCTGAAGGAGTTCATCCTGCCGGCCGGCTCGCGCGCGGCCTCGACCGCGCACGTCTGCCGCACGGTCTGCCGCCGGGCCGAACGCGCCATCGTGGCGCTCTCAAAAACGGACACGATCAACGCCCAGCCGCGCCAGTACGTCAACCGGCTGTCGGATCTGATGTTCGTGCTGGCGCGCGTGCTGAACCGCTTCGCGGGCGGCGGCGACGTGCTGTGGAACCACGAACGCCAGCGCGGCTAAGGCGGGCCGATGGCGGGTAGCAATCTGTTCGACGTCCGTTTCTACATGGCCGGTTCCAAGTGGCCGGCCAATCCCTACAGCTTCCGCGGCAAAGGCACGCTCGAGTTCCAGCCTGATTTCGTGCTCCTGCGCGCCAGCAGCCAGCGCTCGTTCCGCCTGCCCCAGCGGCGCGAAGAGCGCATCCGCATGGTCGACATCGTGAACGCCTATGCCAACGGCCAGGACGTGTATTTCGACGTGCTGGGCGTAAAGGGCGACGTGACGGTGGGCTTTTCCGTCGCGGACGCGGAAACGGCCAGGCGCATCGTTTCCTTGCTGCCGACGCGCCAGCTTGATGCTTTTGTGCGCGAGCACGAAGAGAACGAAGTCTTCCACGACCGGATCGACTACTGGAGCCCGTCCACGCCGCTGATCTGGGGCTTGCTGGCGGCAAACATCGGCATCTTTGCCCTGATGTGGCTGGCGCGCCAGCATTACCAGGCTTCGCTGGCGGGGCCGCTGCGCGAATTTTTCGCGCTGCATCCCAACGTGTCGGCCATGTTGCATGCGCAACAACTGGTGGACTGGGGTTCGAACTACGGCCGCCGCACGCTGGGCGGCGAATGGTGGCGCCTGGCCAGTTCGATGTTCCTGCACGGCAGCATCTGGCACCTGGGCTTCAACATGCTGGCGCTGTGGCAGGTGGGACGGGTGACCGAGCGCATCTTCGGCAGCACGCGTTTCATGGGCCTGTACCTGTTGGCGGGCCTCTCCGGCAGCATCGCCAGCGTGCTGTGGAACCCGAAGGTCAACAGCGTGGGCGCCTCCGGGGCGATCTTCGGCATCATCGGCGGGCTGCTGGCCTTCCTCGGCCGCCCCAACAGCGGCGTGCCGCCCACGGTCGTCTCCGAGCTGCGCTCCTCGCTGGTGCCGTTCTTGCTGTTCAGCCTGTGGATGGGCTTCATCTATCCGCACACCGACAACGCGGCCCACATCGGCGGCCTGGTCGGCGGCTGGCTGGCCGGCCATTTGCTGGCGCGCTCGATTCACCTGCCGGGGCAGCCGAGGAAATAAAGAAGCGCGGAAATAAGTGGAAAAAGAAAGGCTGGGCCCGCCTGATCCTGGACAGGCCCCGCCCAATGTGATTCGCATATCGTTGAGCTTGGTTCTAGCCGATTTTCTGGTCTTACCCTGGTTCAACCTGCGAGGTATCTCATGTGTCGACCTGACGTCACAATCCACGAAAAGCGTTTCCTGCGCGGCCCCAACCTGCATTCGGCGACGCCGTGCCTGATGATCCTGCTGGAGGGCGGCCCTGCCGTGACCGACGGCATCAGGACGCGCCTGCTCGCCATGCTGCCCGGGTTGGCGCCGCTGTCGGCGCCATCGGGCGCGCAACTTGTCGACGGGACGCTCCTGCTCGAGTGGGTGGAACCGCTCGTGATGGAACTGCAGCGGCTGGCTGGAGCGCCGGGGCAATTCAGCCGCACGCTGATGGTGCCGGCTCGCCCCCACGCCCGCCGCGTGATCTGCGCCTACGCCTGCGAACCGGTCGCCGGTGCGGCGCTCACGGCGGCGCTCGACCTGCTTGGCGCGCTGTCGGGTGCTCAGGCGCACGATAGCGCGCAAGATATCGATGCTGTGATCGCGGCGCTGCGGGAGGTCGCGGAAGACCATGCGATCGGCACCAGTACCGACGCCGTGCTGGCCGCCGCGCACCGTCGCGGCATCCCGAGCATACGGCTGCAGGAGGACGCCAACCTGTTCCAGCTTGGCTGGGGAGCGCGCCAGCGACGCCTGCAGGCGACCATCACCGGCGCCACCAGCTCGATCGCGGCCAGCATCGCCAGCGACAAGCAGCTGACCAAGACCCTGCTCGAGCAGGCTGGCGTGCCGGTGCCCGCCGGGTCCACCGTCACCAGCGTGGAGGAAGCCCAGCGTGCCGCGCTGCGCCTCGGCGGCCTGGTCGCCGTCAAGCCGCTCGACGCCAACCAGGGCAAGGGCGTGACGACGATGTGCGCCGGCCCCGACGAAGTGGCGCGCGCCTACGGGCACGCGCGCCGCTACAGCCGCCAGGTGATCGTGGAACGGCACTTCGCCGGCCGCGACTATCGTGTGCTGGTCACCGGAAAGAAGGTCGCGGCGGCGTCCTGGCGCCGCCCACCCCATGTGATCGCCGACGGGGTCTCGACGATCCGCGAACTGGTCGAACTTGAAAACCGCAACCCGGCGCGCGGTGACGGCCACACCAACATCCTGACCAAAATCCCGCTGGACGACATCGCCGAAGGGGTGCTGGCCAGGCAAGGTTATGGGTGGGACGCGGTGCCGCCCGCCGGCATGACCCTCGAGTTGCGCGGCAACGCGAACCTCTCCACCGGCGGCACCGCCGAGGACGTGACCGACCTGCTGCCCGAGGAAACGCGCGCAACCTGCGTGCGCGCCGCGCGCACGGTCGGGCTGGACGTGGCCGGCATCGACATCGTCTGCGAGGACATCTCGCGGACGATGCGCGAGCAGAACGGGGGCATCATCGAGGTCAACGCGGCGCCCGGCATCCGCATGCACCAGTACCCCAGCCGCGGCAAGGCGCGCGATGCCGGGGACGCGATTGTCGAGGCGCTGTTCGGCGCGTCCGATGGCCGCATCCCGCTGGTGGCGGTGACGGGTACCAACGGCAAGACCACCACTTCCCTCCTCATCGCGCACTGCGCACGCGAGGCCGGCCTGGCCACCGGCGTCACGACGACCGAGGGCATCTACATCGACGGCCAGTTGACCGCCGCCGGCGACTGTACCGGCTACCACTCGGCGCGCAGCATACTGTCCTCCCCCGACGTCGAATTCGCCGTGCTCGAGACCGCCCGGGGCGGCATCCTCAAGCGCGGGCTCGGGTTCGACCGCTGCGACGTGGCGGTGGTACTCAACGTCTCGGTCGATCACCTGGGCCTGGACGGCATCGAGACGGTCGGCGAACTGGCCAGGGTCAAGGCGGTGGTGGCCCAGCGCGCCTCGGGCGCCGTGGTCCTCAATGCCGAGGATGAGCACTGCGTCGCCATGGCGGCACGCCTGGCCGATGGCGTCGAGGTGATCTATTTTTCGCTGGACGCCGACAACCCGGTACTGCTGCGCCACCTGCAGCGCGGCGGGCGCGGCGTGTACCTGCAGGACACGGCGCTGGTGCTGGCGGACAGCAAGCGCCACCAGGCGCTGCTAGACGTGCACGCGATGCCGGTCTCGCTCGGCGGCTGCTCGCGCTTCAACATCGCGAATGCCCTCGCGGCCGCCGCCGCGCTGGCCGCCGCCGGCTTCGGGCGCCCCGAGATCGCGGCCGGGCTGTCGAGCTTCGTTTCCGACAACAAGCACAACCCGCTGCGCTCGAACGTGTTCGACGTCGACGGCGTGACCGTGATCGTCGATTACGCCCACAATGCGGCGGCCTATGCGGCGGTGGCGGAAACGGCGCGCGCCATGACGCGCGGCCGCGTGGTCGGCGTGGTCGCCACACCGGGCGACCGGCGCGACGTCGACATCGTCAACATGGGCCGCGTGTGCGGGGCCGGCTTCGACGAACTGGTGGTGTTCGAGGTCCTGAACCGCGGCCGTCCCGACGGCCAGACCGCGGCGCTGCTGGCGCGCGGCGCGCGGCGCACCCGGATGGAGCGCCGCCACGTGCGGGTCGAACTCGACCTGTACGAGGCGCTGCGCCGCGGCCTTGCGCTATGCCGCAGGGGAGACGTACTGGTGTACGCGAGCGCCACCTCCGTCCTCGACCTGGCGGAAGCGCTGCGGCCGACGCGCAGCGAAATCGCGCAGCGGATCGAGGCCGATGCGATTTAAAAATCGTCCTGCTCTTGCGTGACGGCACTCATGGCCTTTGCCGTGCCGGGTGAACCCCTGGGGCCGATGTCGCTGGCCGGCTTCGCGGCGACGGCGGGCGCGGTCTGGCTGTGCACGCGTTCGCGGTAAGGGGGCGGCAGGTTACACTTGCGTGCGAACATCACTTATAGCGAAAAGGATCGACGTTGAACGACTTCATCGGCATCTACGACGACGCCCTCTCCTCGGCGCAATGCGACGCCATCGTCGCGCGTTTCGATACCAGCGACAAGGTGGTGCGCGGGCGCACCGGCGCCGGCGTCGACACCAGCAAGAAGGACAGCTACGACCTGGCCATCGGCCCGCACCCGGAATGGCATGACGTGGGCAACCTGATGATGGGGGCGGTCGCACAGCACCTGGCGGCGTACATCGACCAGTACCGCGCCCTCGTGCTGGGCGCGCTGGCGCCGGTGGTGACGCATCCGCAGACCGGCGCGCCGGTCGCGCTGTCGCTGGCGAATTTCGACGAATGCGGCAGACCGCATCTGGCGGCGCTGATGCAGTCGATGTACCGCTGCGGGGCGATCAACCTGCAAAAATACCTGCGGGGCAGCGGCGGTTACCACCACTGGCACTCCGAGGTGTATCCGCAAAATGCCAGCTGCGAGACGCTGCACCGGGTGCTGCTGTTCCAGTTTTACCTGAACGATGTGGCGGATGGCGGCGAGACCGAGTTCCTGTACCAGGGCCGCAAGGTGGAAGCGCGCAAGGGGCGCCTGATCATCGCCCCGGCCGGGTTCACGCATACGCACAAGGGACATGTGCCGGTCAGCGGCGACAAGTATGTGGCGACCTCGTGGATTTTATTCCGGCGGGCGGAGGAGTTGTTTGGGAAGTAGTGCTTCGCGACGGTCTTTTCGCCCGCTTCCCGTTTCGCTATTCAACAGGCACAGCCTGATCGCGGTCGCGGTATATTTTTTCGGTTGCCCTTGCCCGCGACCTGCCCCGGATGGCGCGCCGCGAACGAGCGCACAAGTAGAGCACCGTAGGAATGGCCGACCAGGATGAAAGGCGGGGCCAGCTTTGCGGCTGCAATCAATTGTTCAAGTTCGATCGTACTTTGCTCGATCGTACGCGGCTCCGGGGGCGCGCATCGGAACCGCCGTGGCCGGCGCGCGAGTAGCTGACCGCCCGCGCGACTTTGGCGACTTCGGGAGCTAGTTTGCGCCAGGCGCGCAAGTCGGTACCGAAACCGGATTCAAAAATCACGGTGCAAGGGCCAGCGGCACCAGTTGCCACCTGCAGTTGATACGGCCTCAGCGCGCCGGGTCTTTCGGCGGCGGCACCGGATTCATCTCCTGCGACCAGACCACCGCCGCGATCTTCCAGCCGGTTTCGGTGCGCACCATCTGCCAGCTTTCCTTACCCCAGTTCTGCTTGTAGTTCCCATCCATGAAGCTGTAGTCGAACCAGACCTGGGCAACCTCGCCATCGCTGTCGATGCGCACATTCGAAAAGGTCTCTTCCTGGCGTGCCGGTTCCTTCACGATGGATTCGATGAACTTGCGCGGGCTGCTGCTGAAACTCTTCTTCGGGCGCGGCAGCTTGGGGTCGGGCCTGGTGGCGTAGAGCCGTTCGATGCTGGCGTCGCCCAGCACCCCGGTCCAGGTGATGTCTTCCTTCAGGAACAGTTTCAGGAAGCTGCCCTGGTCCTTGTCGATGATCGCTTTGCGGAAGGTTTCGATGACGCGTTCGATTTCTTGTTTGCCGGCGCCATCCTGGGCAAAGGCCGGTTGTGGGGCGGACAGCAGCAGGGCGAGGGAAAGGCAGGCAGCGGCGAATCGTTTCATCATGTCTCCCACGTGGAAATCATGAGTATAGGAAATAGAAAGGTGAACAGGTTCACCAAATGTAACGACGCGAATTACAGTTAAAAATAAAAAGCGGCGCCGAGGCGCCGCTTCTCATCGAGCCCGGTAAGCTCAGGTATTGTTCACCACCAGCCGCGGTTCCCCCGCGGCGCCGAAACGCGCGCGGATCGAGGCTGCGATGCCCCTGGCATCGAGGCCGACGGAGGCCAGCAGGGCCGCCGGGTCGCCCTGGTCGATGAACTTGTCGGGCAGGCCCAGGATCAGGAGCGGCTTGACGATGCCGGCGGCCGCCATCGCCTCGGCCACGGCCGCACCGGCGCCGCCCATCGTCGCGCCCTCTTCCACCGTCACGAAGCAGTCGTGGTCGAGTGCCAGCTTCTTCACCAGCTCCACATCGAGCGGCTTCACGAAGCGCATGTTGGCGACCGTCGCATTCAGGTCGGCGGCCGCGCCCAGGCTCGGCGCCACCATCGAGCCGAAAGCCAGGATGGCGATCTTTTCGCCGGTGCGCTTGATCTCGCCCTTGCCGAGCTCGATCGAGGCCATCTCCTGCCCGACCACCGCGCCGATGCCGGCGCCGCGCGGATAGCGCACCGCCGCCGGGCCCGGGTAGTGGTAAGCGGTGGTCAGCATCTGGCGGCACTCGTTCTCGTCGGACGGCGCCATCACCACCATGTTCGGGATGCAGCGCAGGAACGACAGGTCATAGTTGCCGGCGTGGGTGGCGCCATCGGCGCCGACCAGGCCCGCCCGGTCCAGCGCGAAGGTCACGTCGAGGTTTTGCAGCGCCACGTCGTGGATCAGCTGGTCGTAGCCGCGCTGCAGGAAGGTCGAGTAAATGGCGAGGACCGGCTTCATGCCTTCGGTCGCCAGGCCTCCCGCAAAAGTAACCGAGTGCTGCTCGGCGATGCCGACGTCGAAATAGCGCTCCGGGTACTGCTGGTGGAAGCGCACCATGCCCGACCCCTCGCGCATGGCCGGCGTGATGCCGACCAGGCGCTGGTCGACGGCGGCCATGTCGCACAGCCAGTTGCCGAACACTTCGGTATAGGTGAGCTTGCCGGGCGCCGTGGCCGGCACGATGCCTTCGGTCGGGTTGAACTTGCCGGTGCCGTGGTACAGGATCGGCTCGGCCTCGGCCAGTTTATAACCCTGGCCTTTTTTCGTGACCACGTGCAGGAACTGCGGGCCCTTGAGCTTCTTGATGTTTTCCAGCGTCGGGATCAATGAGTCGAGGTCGTGCCCGTCGATCGGGCCGATGTAATTGAAGCCGAATTCCTCGAACATCGTCGCCGGGACCACCATGCCCTTCGCGTGTTCTTCCAGCCGGCTCGCCAGCTCGCGCAGGGGGCCCGGCAGCACGGTCTTGCCGACGGTCTTGGCGGCGGCGTAGAACTGGCCGCTCATCAGGCGCGCGAGGTAGCGGTTCAGCGCGCCCACCGGCGGCGAAATCGACATGTCGTTGTCGTTCAGGACCACCAGCACGTTGCAGTCGTGCTCGACGCCCGCGTTGTTCAGCGCCTCGAAGGCCATGCCGGCCGTCATGGAGCCGTCGCCGATGACGGCGATCGCGTGGCGGTGCTCGCCCTTCAGCTTGGCGGCGGCGGCCATGCCGAGGGCGGCCGAGATCGAGGTCGACGAGTGGGCGGTGCCGAAGGTGTCGTATTCGCTTTCGTCGCGCTTCGGGAAGCCCGACAGGCCGTTCAGCTGGCGCAGCGTGTGCATGCGCTCGCGGCGGCCGGTCAGGATCTTGTGCGAATAGGTCTGGTGGCCCACGTCCCACACGATGCGGTCGTGCGGCGTCTCGAACACGTAATGCAGCGCGATGGTCAGTTCCACCGTGCCGAGGTTCGACGACAGGTGGCCGCCGGTCTTCGAGACCGACTCGAGCAGGAACTGGCGCAGCTCGTTCGCGAGCGGCGTCAGCTGGGCGCGCGAGAGCAGGCGCAGGTCCGACGGGTCGTTGATGGTTTCTAGCAGTTTCATTTATGCCTTCCGCTGCACGATCAGGTCCGCGAGTTCGCGCAGCCGCAGTGCTTGTTCTCCAAATGACGCCAGCGCGTCATGCGCCTCGCGCCGCAATTGCCCGGCCAATGCCTTCGACTGTTCCAGCCCGAGGATCGACACATAGGTCGGCTTGTTGTCGGCCGCGTCCTTGCCGGCGGTCTTGCCGAGCGTGGCCGAATCGGCCGTGGCGTCGAGGATGTCGTCGACGACCTGGAACGCGAGGCCGACGGCCTTCGAGTAGGCCCCCAGGGCTTCGAGTTCCGGCGCCGTCAACTCCTTGCCGCACAGGGCGCCCAGCAGCACGGAGGCGCGCAACAGCGCGCCGGTTTTCAGCTGGTGCATGCGCTCGAGCTGTTCCAGCTTCAGGGACAGGCCCACGCTGTCGAGATCGATCGCCTGGCCGCCGCACATGCCGCCCGAGCCCGCGGCTCCCGCCAGCAGGCGCAGCATGTCGACGAGGCGGCTTGCCGGCAGCGCGCCTTGTCCGCATGCCGTGCCGGCAAGCACCTCGAAGGCCTGTGCCTGCAGCGCGTCGCCGACCAGCAGGGCGGTCGCTTCGTCCCAGGCGACGTGCACGGTTGGTTTGCCGCGGCGCAGGTCGTCGTCGTCCATGCAGGGCATGTCGTCGTGCACCAGCGAGTAGGCATGGATAATTTCCAGCGCACAGGCGGCGCGCGCCAGCGCGGCCGGGTCGGCATCGAACAGGGCGCCGCTGGCATACACCAGCAGCGGGCGCACGCGCTTGCCGCCGCCAAGCACGGTGTAGCGCATCGCCTCGTGCAGCTTGTGCGGTACGGCGTCGGCTTGCGGCAGGAAGTTCGCTAACGCGCCTTCCACTTCCGCCTGCACGCCCGCCATCCACTGGCCGAACGGGGCGGCCGTCATCGATCGCCCTCGCCGTCGGCGTTGAAGGGTTTCAGCATGTCGCCTTCCAATACCTTGACCTGCGACTCGACCCGGTCGAGCTGGGCTGCGCAATACTTCACCAGCTCGGAGCCGCGTGCATAGGCGGCCACCGACGCTTCCAGCGGCAACTGGCCGCCTTCCATCTGGGTGACGAGCTGGGCCAGTTCGGCCATTGCCTCTTCGAACGAGGCTGGTGGCGTTGGCGTTCCAGCGTTTACATTGTTTGCCATAGTATCTTGTTGTGTTGGGCCGGCGATACTGCCTCCAGGCGCAACCTGTGCGCCGCGGGGAAGTCCAATCGCGTATTTTAAAACAATCCTAACCCGAGGGGTGGCTGTGCGAGGGATGAGATTCTTCCACGAAGCTTCATTCAGAGCGCAACCGTCTGCATTTCCATGAAAACGATGCCCTTCCGGCACTTCCTGTGCTATTCCGCGCCACAAGCGCGTGCCGGCCCGCGACCTGACGCCCGGTAGAGCTCGTTACCCGGTATAATTATCGGTTCTGTCCGAAACACCGTATCTCTGCAGCCAGAATACTGGTCCTAGGATTCTTATTCTCTTCTTTGGCTCGATGCTTTTATAAGGGGGGTTGGGATGTCCGATCTGGCTACCCACGCCAAGCTGGCGCGCTCCTGCGCTCAGCTTCCGGTACACGTTTACTTCGACGATGCGCTGTTGCAGCGCGAGATCCAGCACCTGTTCAAGAATGGCCCGCGCTACGTCGGCCACGAACTGATGGTGCCGGAAACGGGCGACTTTGCAACGCTGGCTTCGGAAAACGAAGGCCGCATGCTCGTGCGCAACGCCAATGGTATCGAAGTGCTGTCCAACGTCTGCCGTCACCGCCAGGCGCTGATGTTCAATGGCCGCGGCAACGCGAACAATATCGTGTGCCCGCTGCACCGCTGGACCTATGACCTCAAGGGTGAGCTGATCGGCGCGCCGCATTTTGCGGAAACGCCCTGCCTGAACCTGGCCAGGACGTCGCTGCAAAGCTGGAACGGCCTGCTGTTCGAGCAGAACGGCTACGACGTCATGGAAAAACTGCGCGGCATGTCGGCCAGCCAGGACCTCGACTTTTCGGGCTACCTGTTCGACCACGTCGAGATCCACGACATCGACTACAACTGGAAGACTTTTATCGAAGTCTACCTCGAGGACTACCACGTCGAGCCCTTCCATCCGGGCCTGGGCAATTTTGTATCCTGCGAAGACCTGAAATGGGACTTCGGCCGCGACTACAGCGTGCAGACCGTCGGCGTGAACCGCGGCTTGCAGAAGGCCGGCTCGCCCACGTATAAAAAGTGGCAGGAGCAGGTGCTCAAGTTCAACGGCGGCCAGGCGCCGAAACAGGGCGCGATCTGGCTGACGCTGTACCCGAACATCATGGTCGAGTGGTATCCGAACGTGCTGGTCGTGTCCACCCTGTGGCCGCTGGGTCCGCAAAAGACGCGCAACGTGGTCGAGTTCTATTATCCGGAAGAAATTGCCCTGTTCGAGCGCGAGCTGGTCGAAGCCGAGCGCGCCGCCTACATGGAAACCTGCGTCGAGGACGACGAGATCGCGCAGCGCATGGATGCCGGCCGCAAGATCCTGTTCGACCGCGGCGTCAACGAGGTCGGGCCCTACCAGTCGCCGATGGAAGACGGGATGCAGCACTTCCATGAGTGGTACCGCAGCAAGATCGAGTTGTAGGCGACTGATGCCTTCACTCTGGATGCTGTTTGCCAGCTTCGCTTTCGCCGCCATGGGCGCGGGCGTGAAACTGGCGTCCGAGTTCTACACCACCTCCGAACTCCTCTTCTACCGGGGCCTCATCGGCTCCGTGGTCCTGCTGGCGATCGTCCGCCAGCAGGGCGGCAGCTTCCGCACCCCGTTCCCGAAAGAGCACCTGTTCCGCAGCATGGTCGGCGTGGTCTCGCTCTGGCTGTGGTTCTTCGCCATCGGCAAACTGCCGCTGGCCACGGCCATGACCCTGAACTACATGGCGCCGATCTGGATGGCGGCCGCGCTGTTCTTCGGCGGCTGGTGGACGCGTACCGAATCGACTGCCAGCGCCGTCGAGTGGCCGCTGCTGTTGGCCGTGGGCGCGAGCTTTTTCGGCGTCACCCTGGTGCTGCAGCCGGCGTTCGAAACCAAGCAGTGGCTCGGTGGCCTGGCCGGCGTCGCCTCGTCGGTGATCTCGGCGATGGCCTACATGCAGGTGCGCAAACTCGGCCAGATGGGCGAGCCGGAATACCGCGTGGTGTTCTATTTTTCGCTGACGACCACGATTGCGGGCCTGATCGGGGTATTCAGCGGCGACGGCGCCTCCACCGGCCTGCCCTTCCATTCCCACACAACTGGCGGCGCCGTGCTCCTGCTCGGCATCGGCTTTGCCGCGCTGATGGCGCAGATGGCCATGACGCGCGCCTACCGCGTCGGCAAGGTGCTGGTCGTGGCGAACCTGCAGTACACCGGCATCGTGTTTTCCAGCATGTGGGGCCTGGCCTTGTGGGGCGACCGCTTCGGCTGGCATGTGTGGCTGGGCATCGGCGTGATCCTCGCTTCGGGTATCGCGGCGACGTTCTACAATACGCGCAAGACGGCGCGCGGCGCCGTCATGGAAAAGACCGATCCGATCGCAAGCGAACTGTGAGACGCCCATGTACACGACCCTGATTTCCGCCAGCGAGCTGGCGGCGCACATCGATGCCCCCGACTGGGTCGTCGTCGATTGCCGGCATGACCTCGCCAACCTCGCCTTCGGGCGCGACGCCTATGCAAGCGGCCACCTGCCGGGCGCCGTGTTCGCGGACATGGAAACCGAGCTGTCGGGCGCCAGGCGCGGCGAGGACGGCGTGTTCCGCGGGCGCCATCCGCTGCCGGGAAAAGAGGCGCTGGTCGCCACCTTGCGCGGCTGGGGTGTGAACGACGCAACTCAGGTCGTGGCCTACGACGCGCATGGCGGCATGTTCGCCGCGCGCCTGTGGTGGCTGCTGCGCTGGCTCGGCCACGAGGCGTCGGCGGTGCTCGATGGCGGCTTGCCGGCCTGGCAGGCGATCGGGCAACCGGTCGTCACGGAGACGGCAACCAGGCCGCGCGGCACGATCGAAGCGCGTGCGCCGTTCGTGCCGACGGTGACGGTGGCCGAGGTGCTGGAAAATATCGAGACTGCGAAGCGCACGGTGGTCGATGCGCGCGCGGCGGACCGTTTTCGCGGCGAGAACGAGACCGTCGATCCGGTGGGCGGGCATATTCCGGGGGCGAAGAACCGCTTCTTCAAGGACAATTTGCGGGATGATGGCCGCTTCAAGGCGGCTGAGCAGCTGCGCGAGGAATTCGAGGGCATCATCGGCGCCCCGCGGGATGCGATCATGCAGTGCGGCTCGGGGGTGACGGCTTGCCACAACCTGCTGGCGCTGGAAGTGGCCGGGATGCCGGGCGCGGCGCTGTATCCGGGGTCGTGGAGCGAGTGGAGCAGCGATCCGGTGCGGCCAGTGGCGAAAGGCGACCGGTAGGGGGTCTGTCGCTTTCGTTTCGGCTGATCGAGCGTGGTACCGCGGCGCACCCGCCGCGTCCTCAGTGCCCGGCCGTCAGGAACAGCACGATCCCCACCCCCAGGCCGATCAACAGCACCTGCGGAATCGATTCCTTCACGGTCGCCCTCCTCTGCATCTGCGGCATCAAATCGCTCACCGCGATATAAATGAATCCCGAGGACGCGAACACCAGCACATACGGAATCAGGCCGCTGGCCTGGTCGAGCGTGTAATACCCGAGCAGGCCCCCCGCCACCGACAGCAGGCTGCACAGCAGGTTGAATACATATGCGCGCAGGCGCGAAAAACCCGCGTTGAGCAGCACGATGAAGTCGCCGATCTCGGTCGGGATCTCGTGGGCGACGATGGCCAGCGCGGTGACGATGCCCAGCTCCGGGTTGGCCAGGAAAGCCGCCGCGATCAGGATGCCGTCGACGAAGTTGTGCATGCCATCGCCAACCAGGATCATCCACCCCGACTTGCCCGCCTCGCGCGCATCGTGGCCGTGGCCATGGTGGTGCCCGTCGCCCTCGTGGTGGTGCGAGTGGCGCAGCAGCGCCAGCTTTTCCAGCATGAAGAAGGCCAGCAGGCCGGCCAGCAGCGTGGCAAACAGTTTATGGGCATCGGCGCCCGACTCGAAGGCTTCGGGCAGCGCATGCAGCAGCGTGGTCGAGAGCATGATGCCGACCGACAGGCTGACCAGCCGCTCCACCATTTTGGAGAGCAGCGTGAAACTAAACAGAGCCGCGGCCGAGATGCTGACGAGGCCGGCGATCAGGGTCGCCAGCAGAATGGAGATGAGAATCGGGTCGATGTGAAGCCTCTTGTTCTGGTCGTGCGGCGCGCACCATGCCGCGCGCGCTTGCGCTGCGTGGCAAGCCGGGCATTGTACCTGTCCCGGCCGCCAGACGTCTTACTTACGCAACGCCATGATCACGAAACCAGGCCACTGCACGCTTCCAGCCATCCTTTGCATCGCCCTCGTTGAAGCTCGGCCGGTAATCCGCATGGAAGGCGTGTCCCGAATTCGGATACACCACGAACTCGGACTTGCTGTTGCCCTCCGCCAGCGCCGCCTTCATGCGCTCCACCGATTCGAGCGGAATGCCGGTGTCCTTGGCGCCGTACAGGCCCAGCACCGGCACCTTCAGGTTCTGGGCGATGTCGATCGGGTGCTTCGGCGAATTGGCGCTGGCCTCGCCGGCCAGGCGGCCGTACCAGGCGACGCCGGCCTTGACCTTCGGGTTGTGGGCGGAATACAGCCAGGTGATGCGCCCGCCCCAGCAAAAGCCGGTGATGCCGAGTTTATCCGTGTCGCCACCGCGCTGTTCGGCCCAGGTGACGACGGTGTCGAGGTCCGACATGACCTGCGTGTCCGGCGTCTGGGAGACGATGTTCTTCATCAGGTCGGCGATGTTCGCGACCTTGGTGGCGTCGCCCGCGCGCACGAACAGGTCCGGCGCGACGGCCATGTAGCCCTGCTTCGCGAAGCGGCGCGCGACGTCCTTGATGTGCTCGTGCACGCCGAAGATTTCGGAGATGACGAGGATGACCGGCGGGTTATTCTTGCCCTCGGGCTGGGCGCGATACACCGGCACGTCCTGGCCGTTGATGACGATGATGTGGTCGCCGCTTGATAAGCCCGCGGTGTCGGTCTTGACCTGGGTTTGCGCCTCGACCGGCAGGGCCGCGGCCGCAAAGCCTGCTCCCAAGGCTCCCTTCAGGAAGACACGGCGATCGACGCCGTCCTGGAAGCTGCGGGTGGTGACGAGGCTGTCGCCCTGCCTATAAGTACTGGTGAGAGATGAAAGCGCGGACAAGATCGAGTCTATTTTTGGCATGGGATAGAAGTATAGAGAGATTGGAATCTTCTGCGGTCGAACCGGCCTCGTAAATAAGTTAGTCAATATAAGGGGACGACGACCGCGCCTTATTGACATATCGGTTGACGTCAGAGGGTTAAATCTGGCGCTACAAATGCTTCCGACGTCGGGTCGATTATACGGACGTATCGAGTGCCTGTGATCGTCTGTCGAACTGCGCGCCGCCTATCGTCGGCCGCAAGCTGTTCTGACGTAGTCGCGCAACATTCCGGTAAGCGACTCGCCTCGGGCCACGTCAGTGACCAGCCATCCAGATTTTTCCTTGCGAAGCTTTACGCTGTCCTGCCAAGTATGAGTCCGATACTTGTCGCCCTTCGGCCGCTTATCGTCCACGTCAAGTAGATTGACCTCGATGATGACCTGGCGGCCTTCACTTCGTGACGCGCCATACCACGCTTCGGTCGCCCCTTCATAATTGCTGACAAAGGGATTGCCTTCCCATACTGGCCCTTTTATATCGGGCGGAAGTCCGGTGGTACATCGAGTCTCGGTTGCGGAAGCTGCCGCGAAAAGTTGGACAAATTCAGGTGTCAGCAACTGCTTTAGCTGCTTACGCTGTTCGGGCGAAGGAAGTCCTCCGCCCTGATAGGAAAGAACCCATCGGTAGAAAGCCTCGGCTGCGGCTTGCGGCGTTTCGCTCGCGCCGAACGCCGAAAGATGAGCGTACGCCAGTAGCGCTACGAGATATCGCATCAACTGCTCCTTGGTTGGGCACCCTGGATATTTACTTGCCTAACTCGCGAGCCCGAATACCACGCTGACATTCAAAACCATAGCGAGACCGCAGGCATAGATAATGGCGACGCCGATAGAAACTAACAGCCGGCCAGGTTGGCGGCGGCTTCAGGCGCCATCGTACTCACTTTTTCTGAGCACCTGCTGTTGGATCGGCAGCATGGAATGGCCGTAACGTGAGTGAAGAGAAGTTCCGGATTTTTTTATTGTTTTTCAGTTGCAGACGCCGCAGCGCCTAGCCGACGCTGGCCGGCTGACTGCCGATCAGTTTGCACCCACACTCTGTTGTACATCCTTCGACCGCAACAGGTAAGCCGTTGACGGTGAAGGACTTGAAGGCAGTAACAATTTTGTTGACCCCGTGCGGTTTACCTCCAGGATAGACCTGCGGGCAGTCGACCTGATCCCCGAGCCTCGCAATCGCCCGCCCACGAACGTCATGGTTCGGCGATCCGCTGATGACGGTTCCGCCGTGATCCGTTTTATCGCCTACCGTGATTATTTTTAGAGGCATATCTGTCTCCTCATCGGCTCATGACGTTAATAGCTCGGCGGGCCGTCTGGCTCGGGTTCGATTGCGTCCTGGATGCCCTTCCAAGCGGGTAGTTCTGCAGGGGGCAGCGGCAACACCTGGTCAAGGCGAGTTAGTTTCAGGTCAGGGTTGATATCAAGCGCTTGATCGATTTGCTTGTACCGGCTCTTGCGTTCCGGATCAGGCAAAATTCCGAGCTCTTTCAGCGCAGCCTGATCTTGTTTGCCACGTGAACTCCATTCTTCAAGGTCAAAGATAAACATCAATGCTGCCGCGGAGGGCTCGCTCCCGAACCTCGTCCCCGCCTGGTAATACTCCAGCGCTGCCTTAAAATCTTTGCGAAGCTTTGCCGAGATTCCCAGATCATAGGCCGCAGGACCGTGGCCTTGTCTGTACGCGCATATCACCATCGCTTCCTCGGCATCGCGGCGTTCGGCCTTGAGATAGGCACTCGCCAGGGTCATCTGCGCTTCCGGGCTGCCGAGCTGTGCCGCCTTCAGGTAATAGGCCCACGCGATCTGTTCATCCTGCGCAGCGCCGCCATAACCGTGCTCGTGGGCGACGCCGAGATCGTAGTAGCCCCAAGCTTGGCCGGCGGCAACGGCAGAGCGCAGGATTTCTACCAATTTGTCCGCATCCGGATCGAGCACGTGATTCTTGTCGAGGGGGCCGAGGCCGGACCGGTAGAAGTAGGCCATCAAAGCGCGCGCGCCCCAGTCGCCCTGGTTAACGGCGCCCTGCACGTCGTGCAGGATGCTGAGCGCTTCCTGCCGCGTTAGCTGCCACTCGATCTTGCTGCGCCAGAGCTTGCGGGCATTGATGTAGAGCCGGTAGGCGGCCGGATCACGTGTTTTCGGCATCGTGTCCTTCCAGCGGCCGCAGGTCGGGATCGGGCCGTTGACGTCGAACGCCTGCAAGCCAGCGGGGATCGTGTGCATCTTCACATACTCCAAATGTTGTTGTAAGAAATAGGCGCCGGTCGCGATCACAACCGAGACGCCGGCTAGTGAGATCCAGCGGGGAAGCGGGCGCCGCATGTCAGATCACCGGCGGGCCGGGTTGCCTGTCAACGTGAAAATTGGCGATCTGACCCGAGAGGGGCGATCCATTCGCCATCGCTTTGGTGTTGTCTTGCATTAGCCCCAGCCATTTCTTGAATGTTTCCTCCATATCGCCGAACTGCGCCGGTCCCGCGTTGTTGGTACATTGCTTGAACAGCTTCCTGCGCAAGTCAAACGCGACATCCTTGGCTTGGCTGAGCAAATTGAGTTCGCTGTCGAGTGCCATGCTGCGCACGTTCAGGTTGGCCGAGCCGACCGTGAAGGCCGCGTCGTCGACAATCGCCACCTTGGCGTGGATGTAGGTCTCTTCGTAATCCTTCGTCGATCTCGGCTGCTCGGCGCCGCTCCACATCGATGCCATGAGGGCTCTGATACCGCGTTTCTCCAGTTCTGCGGCGGTGATCGGCATCTTTGCCTTGCCGCGCTTGGCGCGCTTCAGCGTTTCCTCGTGCTCGACCTTCATGGTTTCACTGCTTCCGATTTGCAGGGCAACGTCATAGGTCGCCAGGTCCATGCCGTCGGTCTCGGGCGTCGAGGTCAGGATGAATACGTAGATGGGTTTGGTGTAGCCCGCGCTGCGCAGCTTCTCCACGCACGCCGTCAGGTAGCTGGCCCAGTCCTCGTATTGGATGTACTGGTTCTGGATGAAGATGTAGTGATGCGTGAGCCGGGTCAGGTTGGCGTAGCATTCCTTGATCGATTTCTCCTGATACGCCGGGTAGGTTCGCAACAGCTGCGCGCTGTGGTGGCAGTCCTTGAGGGCAAAGTCAGTGGCCTTCAAATGCTCTCTGCTCTGTACAAGCGGGTGCACCTTCTCCGGCTGCTTGTCGATCGCCTTGGATACGGAGAGCGCCGCCTTGACCACCAGCCCCGGCGGCGTCATCCAGAGCGCACTCATCAGGGACGACGTGGACTGCTCGGATTCGGCCCATCCAGAGGAGAAATTGTGGTTCATGTCGTACAGGACGGGGCCGCGCACGCGCAGCGACACGTCCTGGTAGGGTTTCGCGGTGAAGGCGTACTTGTTCACGAATTCGGCAAGGCGCGCGGCCTTGCGCCGGGACGGTTGCTCGGGCTGGCCCGACATCATTTGCATCTGTCGGTCGTACCCATCCGACGCTTCATCCATCATGGCCCTCAACTTGCCGACCGGTTCCGCCGGATTTTTCTTGTAGAGCGTTTCGCGGCGCGGGTCCTGGAAGCGATGCGCGGCCGTGTCCCAGAAGTCGGTCGTCGAGTTATGCCCCATCACGTAGCCGACGGCCCGCGCCGGCGTTTCGTAATCGATCAGGATCATCTTTTGATGATGCGTGGGATAGATGGAACCGGCCCTGCCGTCGATGGGACTGATCTTGTACTTCTCGTCCGCGAGCGCCGGCCCCCGGAACTTCAGCGCGACTTCACGGGTATGCAGCACGATGTTCGGTATCTTGTTCGCGATGATCTCGTCAAACCATTCACGGTTGTACCCGTCGTGCGTTTCGCCGTAATAGCCGGCGTAGGCGCCGATCGTGGGAACGCGGGTTCCATACAGGCCAGGATTGTTTTTTTGTATGGCATAGGAGGCCGCATTGTCGTGCCAGAGCAGCAGGCGTACCCTGACCGGATTCTCCTTGCGAGTCGCGATCTGCTTGAGCAGGTCGCCGTAGCGCATTCCATCTTCGGCCCCGCTACCACGGATGAGGACCATGCCCGGGTCGAATCCCCAGGTGAGGATGTCCACGCTGCGTCGTGCCTCGAGGAGGTCGTCGTGGATGCGTTTGAACACCTCTTCCCCGCAGATGAGGGGTTCGAGCTGGCAGTGGTGGCGCGCCAGATAGGTCTTGTGCTTGCTCGTCCTGACCCACCAAGGCAAGGACAGGCATTGGTAAGGGCCTACCGCTTGGTTGTAGCAGAGCTTCTGTGTGTAGAGGCCCTCATTTTCTTCCATGCCCATTCGCTTCCCTTCCATGTATAAGCCGCTATCGGCGGCTGGAGCTCATGCTTGCTGGCTGGACCAGGGATTGGCATCGATCCGGTCCTGGTCCAGCGAATGTTCGTCGTCGGTCAGGGCGCCGCCCGGATTCTCATAGCCGTGGTATCCCACGCCCGCGTTTTGCTCGTGCTGCTCGGCGTAGGCGCTGGCAGCGATATCGAAAGACTGGCCGGTCGGGAGTTCGACCTTGTACTCTGCAGTGGCATCGAGTTCGTGCGCGAACAGGATATTTCCCTTGTCGTCGATGTGCCCCTGCTCGATCAATGCTCCATCCTTGAACAGTTTGAAGGGCAGCCCGGCACTGGTCCGCCCCGCAGTCTCGGCATGGCTGCCAATGTTCAGTGCAGCGCGACCCTTGCGCAGTACATCGGCCACGGGCGGCATGTTGACAGCCATCTCTGCGTTCTTCGCATTGACCAGGCTGTGGTGCGCAGCGTGCGCGACGAAGGTGCCGTTGGTGCCGTGTTCAATGCCGCCCGCAGCGAATTTAACGTAGCTGCCGCCACCGTTGATGACGACTTCTTCCTTGGCACTGATCGTGATCCGGTTGGCCGTGTGCGTGATTTCCAGCTTCGCCAGGAGCTTGATGTTGTCCGACAGGGCCTGCAGGTCGATGTCGCCGGCCGCGGCCACCATCTTCATGCCGGCCTTCTGGACGAACAGTCGGAAGGACTGGCGGACGCTGGCAAAGAAATGCGTACCGGCAGCCAGGGACAAGCTTTTCCCGGTCGTGAGGGCCGTGTGGCGGTCGCTGGCGATGTGGGTGTCACCGGTAGTCGTGGTCGCGATACCGGCGGCACTTGCGAGTACCAGGTGCGGCTTGGCCTGCTCGGGGAAACTGCCCGCTTTCGAATTTTGACCCTTGATAGCGTCTGTCTGCGCCTGCAGCACGGAAGCAACGGCATCCTGATTGTCGACAAGCTCCTGGGTACCGTTCTTTTGCGCGATCTCCGCCAGCAGTTGATGCTGTTCCCCAGCCAGGACAAGCCGTCTTGCCGTTTCGTCCATGTCCTTGATCGATCCGCGCGCGGTCTGCCGCGCCTCGGTTGTGATCAACAGTCCTTTGGCAGCGCGCGCCACGCCATGCCCATCGGTGCGTAATTCCCAGCCTTCGCCACGCGCATCCTTGCGGCCGGCATTGTCCTCAATGCGCGTGATGTGGCCGAGCGACAGCTGGCTGCACTGGTGATCGCTTTTCAGTTGCGCCTGGATTTTTTCTTTGGTGTCGTCGAGGACGAGGTGATTGCCGCGCGCTCCGCCGCCCAGCTCCCGGCTGCGCAGGCCGGCAAGCGACTGCTGCTCCGGCAGCGACCACGGCGGCATGTGTGTTTGGTTGTAGAGTGCGCCCAGTACGAGCGGATGGTCGATATTCCCATTCGGGTAAACGACGGTCACTTCCTCGCCAACGCGGGGTAACCGGATCTGCCCGAATTCGCTGCCGGCGGCCGGGGTCATCACCCGAATCCAAGGTGAGCTCTTTTCGTCGTAGTTCCCCAGCCGGTCCCAGTGTGGCTGCAGCTTGACGCGGCCATAGCCGTCCGTGTGGATGTCGGCGCCGGCCGGGCCAACGACGATAGCGGTATGCAGCCCCGTATAGATGGCAGGATCGCTATGGTAGTTGCGGCCTGGACGCCAGCGGATGTCTTGGCGGATGCACGTGAACCTGTTTTCGTAATGCGAGGGTGCACCAGGCCCAGCCTGATAGTTGTTGGATACCTCATGGTCGGCCGACAGGATCAGGTAGAAGCGGTTCTCGATGCTGCTGCGCGGTTCGGCGTCGTATCGACGCGAGCGTGCCTCGGCGCTGAAGTGGCCGCCGAGCTTGAACGTGCGGCCAGGCAGCACGCACCTCTCATTTCCTGCCGCCTCGAAGTACTGCGTGTCCTTGTCTGCTTCGTCCATGCGCCGTGCGGCCAGCTGTTCGCCGTCGCGGAGCAGACGAAAGCCATAGGCGCCAGTGTCCTCGTAGATTTCGTAAGGAAAGAAGTCGCCTTGCTGGTTCATTGAAGCGGCTTCGACGCGTTGGGCTCTAGGATTCTTGTAGTCGAATGAGGCCAGCGTGGTCTTGCCCGAACCGAGTCGCCGGATTGCCGTCCATTCGTGAATTCCGTCGTCTTCGCGCGAGCCGCCCTTGTCGTGGAACGAGATGACGTACGCCTCCTCGTCGATCGGCTTGGCCAGGAAGCTGTTGTCCGAAATCATGAGCTTGTGGCCGTCGAATCTGTGTTCGTACCAATAGTGCAGGCCGAGCGCTTCCCAGCGCCGGTGCAGGTGGTTGTAGTCGGTCTCGTTGTACTGGTTGGCGAGAGTCAGCTTCGACTCGTCGATCTTGTACATGTGCCAGTCGGCCAGGCGGTAATGCTTCAGGGTTTCCTCGGTGATCTCGAGCACATTTTTATTGTGAAAGGACCTGTTGTCCTTGCGCAGGCGAGCGAAGGCGAGCCACGGTTCGAGCACCATCTGGTAGAAGGCAAAACCGCCATCGCTGCGCAGGAAACGGAACTCGGTGATGTAGCCGTTGAAGTAGCGCAGCGACCCGTCTTCCCGCACCAGGGAGATGGTCACCATGCAGCCCATCAATATCTTCAGGGGGATGCGCGGGTCGTCCGACAGCACCTCGACGTCGAAGCGGAAACCGCGCGAGGCTTCCTCATGAGCGACCAGCTTGTTAGGTAGAAGGATCGCGGGCGGCCCATCCTTCAACGGAAAGTCGAGCCGCATGAGGCGGTTGTGTTGAGATGCGCCGCTGAATGCCGACAGCGCGGCGCCAACCGCGATTTCCTGGCTTTCGCCCATTGATTGTCTCCGATGGCCCTTGGCCGTAGCGCACGTGAAAAGGTCAGCGGACACGTTACCTTGACGCTGCCAAGCGGAATTTGATTCTTATCAACACGTTTCCCTGCGCCATGTCTAAAGTTTTTCTGACAGTTATTCTGGAGGAGCATGGGAATGCCGAAGAACCCGAATCGACGCGGGCACGCACGTGCCGCGAGCCCACTTGGCCGACAGCCAGCGCCGAGGGATGGGTTCGTTAACATTGGGCCAGCACTGGTGTGCAGCCCCATGACGCGGTTTTTTGGCCGGCCCTATCCGATACAGTTCCGGGCGCAGGGCGCGCTCGATGCCTGGACGCATGCGCTCGGGCATACGGGCTCTGGCCACTATGGCAGGATCCCGGCACACTGTGCTGGCAGATCAGGCAGGAAATCCTGCGGCAGCTGGAATGCGTGCATCCCAGCTCTTCGGTAGCTGGGCAGATAAGCGCCGAGGATCGCCAACGGCTCGCGTTTCAGGTCAGCACGAACCTGAAATACCATTTGAGCGAGGGGACAGTGATCGAGGCCACGCCGACGCTGGAAACGCTGCTGGCGAATTCGGACGTGGATCTCAGTCTCCCGATGAGCATGGTCGCGCCGCCTTACCGGGCCCAGTACCTGCGCTTCGGCGACGCGGTCATGCGGTATCTGAAAGTGCCGGCTCCGCAGTCTCCCGATCACGTCTTCGACGGGGCATTTTGTTTCCTGACCCGGCACGGCATGTCTGGCGAGCCAGAGGAGAAATGCTGGACGCTGGAACTCGTCTTCATCGGCAAGCGCCAGGACCGCTACGCTGGCCATATCTCGCTGCTCGGCGAAACGGATCGGGGAGACGTTACGGTCGGCGAGTGGTTGGCCGAGGTCCTCGGCGGCTTCACGGCAGCGGACGACAGCGAACTCCATTCATCGATGTACGCCGCAGTCAGTTACGTGGTGCGTC
>JAQGLR010000308.1 GCA_028292765.1 Massilia sp.
GGCCAGTCGCACGCCACCGCCGCCGTCGCCCAGCGCGTGCGCACGGCGCGCGCCAACCTGGACGACCCGAACAAGCCGAAGGGCGTGTTCCTGTTCGTCGGCACCTCGGGCGTGGGCAAGACCGAGACCGCGCTTGCGCTGGCCGACCTGCTGTACGGCGGCGAGCGCAAACTCATCACGATCAACATGAGCGAATACCAGGAAGCCCACAGCGTCTCGGGCCTGAAAGGCTCGCCGCCGGGTTATGTCGGCTATGGCGAGGGCGGCGTGCTGACCGAGGCGGTGCGGCGCAACCCCTACAGCGTGGTGCTGCTCGACGAGGTGGAAAAGGCGCACCCGGACGTGCTCGAACTGTTCTTCCAGGTATTCGACAAGGGCGTGCTGGACGACGCCGAAGGCCGCCAGATCGACTTCCGCAACACCATCATCATCCTCACCTCGAATACCGCGTCGAGCACGATGATGGGGGCTTGCCTGAACAAGAGCGGAAGCGAACTGCCCAAGCCCGATGCGCTACTGGACATGATCCGCCCGCAGCTGATGAAGCAGTTCAAGCCGGCCTTCCTCGGGCGCCTGACGACGGTGCCGTTCTACCCGATCGGCGACGAGGTGCTGGCGAATATCATCCGCCTGAAACTGAACCGCATCGGCCAGCGTGTGCTGGACAACCACAGCGCCACCTTCGAGTACGACGACGCGCTGGTGAACGCGGTGCTGGCGCGCTGTACCGAGGTCGATTCGGGCGCGCGCAATGTCGACACGATCCTGAACGGCACGCTGCTGCCGGAGATCGCCGACACGGTCCTGGCGCGGATGGCCGAGGGCGGCGCGATCGCGCGCATCAAGGTCGGCGCGACCCGCGCGGGCAAGTTCAAGTACACGATCGACGCCGCGGCCTGATTGACACAATTGAGGGGAGACGCCATGTTCAAGGTCGAGCAGTTACTGAGACCGGTAAGCGAGGCCGCGCCCTGCGGCGAGGACCTCGCTTTTTCCCCGGAGCTCGATGCGATCGCCCAGGCCCGCAAGGCGGACGACCCGTCGCTCGAGCAGGGCGCCTGGGTCACCACGCTCAAGGAGGCGGACTGGAAGTTCGTCGGCAAACGCTGCGCGCTGCTGGTGGAGACGCGCAGCAAGGACCTGCAGCTCGCCGTGTGGCTGGCCGAAGCCAGCGCGAAGACGGCCGGGCTGCGGGGCCTGGGCGACGCGCTGCTGGTGGTCGCTGCGCTGTGCGAGCGCTACTGGGATGGGCTGTATCCGCTGCCGGACGAAGGCGGCTTCGAGCAGCGCATCGGCAACCTGGCCTGGATCGCGGCGCGCGCGCCGCAACTGGTGATGGAATGCCCGGTCACCGAAGGCGCCGCCTTTTCGATGCGCGACATCGAAGCGGCGCGTGCCGGCGGCGCCGCCAGGATCGCCGAGGTCGAAGCGGCGCGCGGCCGCACCTCGAAAGCCTGGCAGCAGGCCTTGCTGGACGACTGCAATGCCTGCCTTGCGGCGCTCGATGCACTGGAAAACGCGGTCGACGCCCGGCTTGGCGTGGATGGCCCGAGTTTCTCAAGCGCCCGCACGGCGCTGCAGAACCTGGCCCACTTCGTCACGCCGGCCGTGGCGGCGACCGGCGCAGTCGCCGCCGCCGCGGCCGTTCCGGCGCCGGGACAGCCGCAGCCGGCCTTGCCGGTGGCCTGCGCCGGCCAGCCGGTCTTCGCCGGCGCCATCCAGACGCGCGCCCAGGCGCTCGGCCAGCTGCGCGCGGTGGCCGACTTTTTTCGCCACACCGAGCCGCACAGCCCGGTTGCCTACCTGGCCGACAAAGCCGCGGCCTGGGGCGAGCAGCCGCTGCACCTCTGGCTCAGGACGGTCGTGAAGGATGCGGGCGCGCTGGCCCATGTGGAGGAACTGCTGGGGATCGGCAAGGAGGAGTCGGCCGGCTGAACAGTCGGGGATGAAATATTGCAAGGGCGGCCGAGGCCGCCCTTGCCGTTTCTGCTTCGCGGGCCTTATGCGGCCGGCTTGTCGCCGCCCGCCGGCCTGGCCGCGCCCGGATTGATGCTTGATGCCGCCTTGGCGATCTGCTCCTCGACGTTCTGCACCGCCTGGCGGGTGGCCTGGGTCACCTGCTCGTAGCCCTTGAAGGCGTTGTCGATCGCCGCCTTGATGATTTCGACCGCGTTCTCCGAACCCGGCTTGACGTTCTGCGTCACGTCGTAGATCAGGGCCGACAGCGTGCTCTTGGCCTCGGCCACATGGACGTCGGCCGCGCGGCGGAACTCGCTTTGCATCTCCTCGATAATCACCTTCATCTGGTCGCGGTACTCGACGCTGCCGGACATGTCCGGCGTCATGCGCGCCGAGAGCGCGTCGAAAGCGGCGCGGGCGTCCTGTGCCTGGGTCACGTCGCGGCTGGCCGCGAGTGTCTTGTCCATCGTGGTGCGGGCGGTGGCCATGTTGAGCGCCATCACCTGTTCGAGACCCTTGACCGTCTTGTTGGCGAGCATGTCAAAGGTCTGCATTTGCAGGTCGAACAGGGTTTTGGTAGCGGATGCGAATTGTTCCGGACTCGTGAACATCAATGTCTCCTCGGTTTTCCGGGCAGGGTCCTGCCCAGTTGCGTGCTCGGTTTTGTAAAAAAACTGCGATGGACGACTTACGGACCAACAGGCCTATTATTTAACAACGATGAGCTTTTCGCAACGGCTGTCCCGATACGGACGGGCGCCGCGCTCCCATGGCAGGGCCAGCATAGCGCGTTTGGCCCCGCAGCGGTAAATGTCCGGCTTGACCTTCCCATGATGGGAAGGTGTATGCTCGAATCTTATCGGAGACCACGCATGCACACGGACGGGATGAACATCGGCGAGGCCGCAAGCGCTTCCAGGGTATCGGCGAAGATGATCCGGCATTACGAATCGATCGGGCTGATCGCCCCGGCGCGGCGCAGCGAAGCGGGTTACCGCGTCTATACGGGCCGGGACGTGCAGGTGCTGCAATTCATCCACCGCGGCCGCGCGCTCGGCTTTTCGCTGGAACAGATCCGCGCTTTGCTGGCGCTGTGGCGGGACAAGGCGCGCGCCAGCGCCGACGTGCGCAGGATGGCGCGCGCGCACATCGAAGAATTGAACCGCAAGATCGCGGAAATGGAGGCGATGCGGCGCACGCTGGAACAGCTGGCGGCTTCCTGCCACGGGGACGCACGCTCGGACTGCCCGATCCTGGACGATCTCGCTGCACGATAGGAGAGGGTACATATGGCGGCACGCCAAGGCGGCACGCCAAGGCGGCACGCAACAACGCAAAACGCCGCAATCCTTTTGCAAAGATTGCGGCGTTTTGCGCCGGCTGACAGCCCGGAAAACTTTGGTGCCCACGGAGGGACTCGAACCCCCACACCTCGCGGCACATGGACCTGAACCATGCGCGTCTACCAATTCCGCCACGTGGGCACTGCGACTACAAAACATCGGTACTCATTATTACGATACTGCGACTGCTGCGGATTTACATCCGGTAGATGGTGCCCACGGAGGGACTCGAACCCCCACACCTCGCGGCACATGGACCTGAACCATGCGCGTCTACCAATTCCGCCACGTGGGCATTTGTGCTGCTATTACTGCTCAAGCTTCCGTGTGGGCACCGAGTGCCCACCCTACGATACGACGACTGCTGCGGATTTACTGCCAGTAGATGGTGCCCACGGAGGGACTCGAACCCCCACACCTTGCGGCACATGGACCTGAACCATGCGCGTCTACCAATTCCGCCACGTGGGCACTGTTGCTGCTCAGTTACTGCAAACTGCCGAAGCTGATACAATATCAGGCTTTGCTGTTTTTCGCTAGATCAACTTTCGCTGCTCCAGCGCCAAACTTCCTGAACCGTTACCGCTTTTTTCTTTCGCCCTGACATGCTGTCCTTGCGAAAGAGCCGAGATTATAGCGGAACGATTACAAAAGTCAAAGACCCGTCCCCGGATACGACCCCGGCACGCCGAAACGCGCCCTGTGCGCACGCTTCGCTAGGCGAATTTTGCCGTCCTCCGTTACACTACGCCTGTCAAAGGTGTCAATCTAACCACGGTGCCGGCCGGTTCGGCGCCCCTCGATAAGAATCAAGAAAACGATTTGAAGCAACCTACTCATACTATTCCTAGCCGCGAGGAAATCCTCGGCGTTTTCCGCGATGCGGGCACACCACTCGATGCAGCGACGCTCGCACGCGCCCTGCGCGTCAAGCCGGCCGCCGAGGAAGTCCTCGGCCGCCGCCTGAATGCAATGGAGCGCGATGGCCAGATCCGCGCAAATGGCGAAGGCGTCTACGCACTCGCCAATAACGCCGATTTCGTGTCCGGCAAGGTGGCCGCGCATCGCGATGGTTTCGGCTTCGTCATTCCCGACGAGCCAGGCGCCGACCTGTTCCTGAACGACAAAGAAATGCAGAAAGTGCTGCATGGCGACCGCGTGCGAGCGCGCGTCACCGGCACCGACCGCCGCGGCCGTCCGGAAGGCACGATCGTCGAAGTCGTCGAGCGCGCCAACACGCACGTCATCGGGCGCCTGCTCAATGAAGGCGGCGTCTGGATCGTCTCGCCCGAAGACCAGCGCATGAACCAGGACATCCTGGTCGCCGGTTCCCCTGGCAAGGCCAAGTCCGGCCAGGTGGTCAGCGTCGAACTGATCGAGCAACCGGCGCGCTTCCAGCAGCCGACGGGGCGCATCGTCGAAGTGCTCGGCGAACTCGACGATCCCGGAATGGAAATCGAAATCGCCGTGCGCAAGTTCGGCGTGCCCCACGTGTTCTCGCCGAACGCGCTCAAGCAAGCGAGCAAGCTGCCGAGCGAAGTGGTCGCCGCCGACCTGGTCGACCGTGTCGACCTGCGCGACGTGCCGCTGGTGACGATCGACGGCGAAGACGCACGCGACTTCGACGACGCCGTGTATTGCGAGCCGGTGAAGATCGGCCGCGAAAACGGGTTCCGCCTGCTCGTCGCCATTGCCGACGTCAGCCATTATGTGAAGCCGAACGACGGGCTGGATGTCGATGCGATCGAGCGCAGCACCTCGGTGTATTTCCCGCGCCGCGTGATCCCGATGCTGCCCGAAAAACTGTCGAACGGCCTGTGCTCGCTGAACCCGGCCGTGGACCGCCTCAGCCTGGTGTGCGACATGGTCGTCTCCAGCGATGGCGAAGTCCAGGCCTACCAGTTCTATCCGGCCGTGATCCACTCGGCCGCGCGCCTGACCTATAACCAGGTCGCGGAAATCCTGTCCGAGCCACAAGGCGAGGAAGCACGGCGCCGCCCGGCCATCGTGCCGCACCTGCAAAACCTGAACGGTGTGTTCCAGGCGCTGCTCGCCGCACGCCAGGTGCGTGGTGCGATCGACTTCGAAACCACCGAAACCTAGATCGTTTGCAATGCGATGGGCAAGATCGAAAAGATCATCCCGCGCACCCGCAACGATGCGCACCGCCTGATCGAGGAATGCATGCTGGCCGCGAACGTCTGCGCCGCCGACCTCCTGATCCGCCACAAGCATCCGGGCACCTTCCGCATCCACGCCACGCCGACCGAGGAAAAGCTGAACCAGCTGCGTACCTTCCTCAAGATGACGGGCCTGAACCTCGGCGGCGGCCTGAAACCGACCGCCGGCGACTATGCCGCCCTGATGCGCGAAATCAAGGAGCGTCCGGACGCGTCCCTGCTGCAGACCATGCTGCTGCGCTCGATGCAGCAAGCCGTCTACAGCCCGGACAACGTCGGCCACTTCGGCCTGGCGTACGAAGCCTATGCCCACTTCACCAGCCCGATCCGCCGCTATCCCGACCTGCTCACGCACCGCGCGATCAAGGCTGTCCTGCAAGGCAAGAAGTACGAGCCGAAAGGCATCGACCTCGGCAAGCTGAACACGACCGTCTCGAACGCCGCCCGCAAGCAGGCCGCGAAAGACAGGGCGGAAGGCACGACCAAGGACGCGAAAGACCTGACGATCTGGGACGCCCTGGGCGTGCACTGCTCGGCCAACGAGCGCCGTGCCGACGAAGCCTCGCGCGACGTCGAGAACTGGCTCAAGTGCTTCTTCATGCAGGATAAACTCGGCGAATCGTTCACCGGCACCGTCGCCGGCGTGACGACCTTCGGCATCTTCGTACAGCTCGACGAGCTGTACGTCGAAGGCCTGGTCCACGTCACCGGCCTGGGCCAGGACTATTTCCAGTACGACGAAGCGCGCCACCAGCTGCGCGGCGAGCGTACCGGCAAGACCTTCGGCCTGACCGACCGCGTTACCGTGCAGGTTGCCAAGGTCGACCTGGAAGCGCGCAAGATCGACCTCGTGCTGGCTGACGAAGCCGGTGCCGAAGCGGCGCAGCCGGGCGAGGAGCAAACGCGGGGCCGCCAGGGCGCTCGCGGTGGCGAGGGAAAATCCGACCGTTCGCGCAATGCCAACGGCGGCGGCCAGTCCGGCGCACCTGCGCAACCCCAGGCATCCGGTGCCGCTCCCGAGGAAGAGCAGGGCGGCCGTTCGAAACGCTCGCGCCGTTCCCGCAAGGACCGGGCAGCCGCAGCGCAGGCGCGAGAGCAGGCGAATACCGTGCCGGCGAGCTCGCCGGCCCCTGTGCCGGTCGCGGCGCCGCAGTTCGATGCCAGCATCGAGCCGGACAGCTCGGAAAATGCACGCCGTGCGCGTCAATCGGCGAACGCCAAGGCGGCAAATGCCCAGGCTCGCCAGCGGGCAGCCGACGCAGCGGGCGAGGCAGCGGCGGCAATCCCGTCGGCAGCCCCGGCCGGCGCCGACGCGCCAGGCGCAAAGCGCCGCTCGAAGAAAGACAAGGCAGTGATCGAAGCGCCGGTCCAGCAACCGGTCGAGGCCGTGAGCGCCACGCCGGCGCCGGTTGCACAGCCTGCCGTCGTGGCTGCGCAAACGAGCGACGCGGATGTTCCTAAGGCCAAGCGTCCGAGCCGCGCGAAGAAAACCGCAGCGGCAGAGCCCTCGGTCCAGCCGGAGGCGGTTGCCGAAGTACCGGTTGCCGCAAAACGCGCACGCCGTCCGAAAGCGGCCGAGCCGGTAGCGGTAACGGCAACAGTCGCAGCCCCGGCACCGGCGCCAGCAGTCGAGGCCCCTGCGAAGCCGCGCCGCAGCCGCGCCGCCAAGGCCGAGGCCGCGCCCGTCGAAAGCGCTGCCGAGCCAAAACCAGCAGCAAAGAAGAGCGTACCTGTAAAAACCGCAGCCAAAAGCGCCGCCGGGAAGCCCGCCGCGAAGAAACCCGCAGCCAAGCCCGCCGCCAAGGCGGCCAGCACCACCTCCAAAACCAGCAGCAAAAAAGTAAAGCAAGAGAAAAGTAACGCATGAAGAATAAAATGATTTTCGGTTTCCACGCGGTGACTTCGCGGCTGCGCCATGAGGCGCAGTCGGTCGAGGAAATCTTCGTCGACGCCGAGCGTAACGATGGCCGCATGAAAGACCTGGTCGCCAATGCCAAGGCGGCCGGCGTGCGCGTGATGCCGGTCGAGGCGGGTCGTCTCGACAAGATCGTCGGCACGCGCCGCCACCAGGGCGTGATCGCCTTTGCCAGCCAGCTGGCGCTGGCCCGCAACCTGGACGAGCTGCTCGATGCGATCGAGGGTCCGCCGCTGATCCTGATCCTCGACGGCATCACCGACCCGCACAACCTGGGCGCCTGCCTGCGCGTGGCCGACGGCGTCGGCGCGCACGCGGTCATCGTGCCGAAGGACCGTGCTGTCGGCCTGAACGCCACCGCGGCGAAAGTCGCCAGCGGCGCCGCCGAAACCGTGCCCTACATCACGGTCACCAACCTGGCGCGCACCATGCGCGAACTGAAAGACCGCGGCATCTGGCTGATCGGCACCTCCGACGACGCCGAGAAGGGCCTGTACGAAGCCGACTTCACCGGCCCGACGGCGCTGGTGATGGGTTCCGAAGGCGAGGGCATGCGCCGCCTGACCCGCGAAACCTGCGACCTGCTGGTGAACATCCCGATGTTCGGCTCGGTCGAGAGCCTGAACGTGTCGGTCGCTTCGGGCGTCTGCCTGTACGAAGCGCGCCGCCAGCGCGGGGTGCAGGCTTAAGCATCGCGCCTGCTCCAGGTTCTTCGAGTTTCGCCTGGTCTCAGGCGGGTTTGAACGCGTGGGCGGCAGAGCCGCCCACGCGTTCGACGCACTCCGCATCATCCCCCCTAAATTGACCCCCTCCCAAGCAGCCGCCCCCCGGATAGGCTACCATTGCGGCTGTTTTCCTTCTGTACCTATTATGTTTTCCTCGTTGCGCGAAGATATCAACAGCATCATCGAACGCGACCCGGCCGCCCGTAACGGCTGGGAAGTGCTCACCTGCTATCCCGGCCTGCATGCGATCGTCATGCACCGCTGGGCGCATGCGTGCTGGCGCCTCAACCTGAAGTGGCCCGGCCGTTTCCTTTCTTATGTCGCGCGCGTCATCACCGGCATCGAAATCCACCCCGGCGCGACCATCGGCCGGCGCGTCTTCATCGACCACGGCTTCGGCGTCGTGATCGGCGAAACGGCGGTCGTCGGCGACGACTGCACCATCTACCAGGGCGTCACCCTGGGCGGCACCACGCTGGTGGCCGGCACCAAGCGCCATCCGACGCTCGAGCGCGGCGTGATCGTCGGCGCCGGCGCCCAGGTGCTGGGCGCGTTCACGGTCGGCGAATTCGCCAAGGTCGGCTCGAACGCCGTCGTGGTGAAACCGGTGCCGGCAGGCGCCACCGCGGTGGGCAACCCGGCCCACATCATCCTCAAGGAAGACCAGTCGCGGAGTGCGCGCCTGTTCGCCGCCTACGGCGTGGTGCCGAACGGCGACGACCCGCTCTCGAAAGCCCTGCGCGGCCTGATCGACCACGTGGCGCGCCAGGACGAGCAGCTCGAACGCCTGACCGCCACCATCAAGGCCGCCGGCATCGCCTGCCCGAACGTGCTCGCGGGTGATAAACTCGACTCGGCCGAACTGAACCGGCTGGTTGACTGAGGAATCCAATGACTGAAGAAGTATCCAGGGCCGCAACCGCGGACGCCGTGCTCGACCCCTTCGAGATCCGCGTGCTGGCGGTGCTGGCCGAAAAAGAAGCGCTCACGCCCGACAATTACCCGATGTCGCTGAACGCGATCGTGAACGGCTGCAACCAGCTGTCGAGCCGCGATCCGGTGATGCAACTGTCGGAAGAAACGGTGCAGGACACCCTGCAGCGCCTGATCGAGCGGCGCCTGGTGAGCGGCGTCAGCGGCGCCGGCGCGCGCGTGACGAAATACGAGCACCGGATGCGTATCAAGTGGACGCTCGAGCAGGACAAGGTTGCCGTGCTCACCGTGCTGATGCTGCGCGGCCTGCAGACGGCCGGCGAAATCCGTACCCGCAGCGGGCGCCTGCACGAATTCAGGACGGTGGCCGACGTCGAGGCGACGCTGCAGTTCCTGGTCGACAAATACCCGCCGCTGGTGGCGCGCCTGGAACGGGCGCCGGGCACCAAGGAGCCGCGCTACGGGCAGCTACTCGGTGGCCAGATCTCTGTTGCACGCGACGATTCGGCCTTCGGCGCCGTCGCCACCTCCGCCCCGGCCACCCGCATCGGCCAGCTGGAAGCGGAAGTCGCCGCCTTGCGCGGCGAGCTCGACGACCTCAAGGCGCAGTTCGAGGCGTTTCGGCAGCAGTTCCAGTAGGCTCCTCCACCCCCGGCACCGCGGCGGCCGGGCCGCCGGGGAGCAGGGAGCCGGGCGCACATGCAATCACTGTGCGCCGCATCTTCACCCTTCATCGCGCCAGCGGCGCAGGCGGATCGCCCCCAGGACCATCGCCACACCGGCCAGGACACCGGCCCACAGCGCCGGCCGCGCCAGGGTCGAATACGAGTAGCGCACCATCGACATCATGTCGACCCCGTTGTCCGTCGGCATCGGCATGCTGGCGTTGCCGTCCATGAACCAGGTGCCGGGAACCAGGCCGAGCAGGATGGTTTCAAGGACATTGTTGATGATCCAGTCGGCGTTGATGGTGGAGCCGGTGGACATGGCCAGCAGGTATTCCAGCCATTTCAGCAGTACTGCGGCCATCAGCGGCACCCCGACCGCCCACAGGAACACCTTCGATTTCGCCCAGCTCGACACCAGCAGCAGCCAGCCGGCAGTCGGCAAGGCCCACAGGATATACACCGGCAGCATCGACACCAGGTACAGGGGCGCAAGGTAGAAATTCAGGTTGGTCAGCACCGGGCCGAACAGGCTGATGCCCTTGGCACTTGCCGCGATGCCGCCGAATAACAGTATGGCGAGCGCCGCCGCCGTGGCCACGCCGATCGTGATCAGGGGCGCCACGACCAGCACGGTGAGCAGCTTCGACAAGACCGTGCCCGTATCCGAAATCGGGAGCGACTTCCAGAACAGGATGCTGCGGTCGCGCCGGTCGTCATACAGGGCAGCAAGGCAGTAAAAGAAGGCAACCACCGGCAGCACGACGAAGACCGGGGCGCCGACCGCGATGTAGTTGTTGGCGGCCATGCTGGCGATCCGCTCGCGTTTCTCGGCAGTCAGGACATCGGCAATGCGTGTGTTATGCACTTCTTCGCCGCCAACCCGGATGCTGATGTTGTCGCCGCTGCCCATCTTGCCGCTGGCGAAGCCGTAGCCGAGCACGCCGCCCACCAGCACCACCATCATCGCGGCCGCGATCAGCGGCGCCCAGACAAACCCGCCCTTGTGCTCCCAGAACTCACGGCGGAGCAGCCATTTCATCGTATTCATGCGTAGGTTCCTTTCATGGTTGCCACGAACAGGTCGGCGACGCTCGGGTTGCGCGTCTCGCCGAGGGCGGACAATTGGGCGCGCGAGACGCCGCCGGCGCGTGCCGAGTCGAACAGCATCACCGACTTGCCGAACACGGTGCGCTGGTCGAGCGGCTGCAGGGCGTTGGCGGCGGTGACCTTGTCGGCGGCGACCATGACTTCGACATAGCGCTCGCCCACTTCGTCCATCGACGCGGCCAGCACGATGCGCCCGTCGCGGATGAACAGCAGGTCGGTCAGGATGTGTTCCACTTCCTCGACCTGGTGGGTCGTGATGATGATCGTCTTGTTCTCGTCAAAATAGTCTTCCAGCAGGTTCTGGT
>JAQGLR010000315.1 GCA_028292765.1 Massilia sp.
ACTATTACCAGCCGGAGGCCTACGTCCCCCAGCGCGACCTGTTCATCGAAAAGGACAGCTCGATCAACGAGCACATCGAGCAGATGCGGCTGTCGGCCACCAAGAGCGTGCTGGAGCGGCGCGACACGGTGATCGTGGCGACGGTCAGCGCGATCTACGGCATCGGCGCCCCCGAGGACTACACGCAGATGCGCTTCATCACGCGCGTGGGCGACAAGATCGGCCAGCGCGACGTGATCGGCCAGCTGATCCGCATGCAGTACAACCGCAACGAGCAGGATTTCTCGCGCGGCACGTTCCGGGTGCGGGGTGACACCATCGACATCTTCCCGGCCGAGCACTCCGAGCTGGCGATCCGCATCGAGCTGTTCGACGACGAGATCGAGTCGCTGCAGCTGTTCGACCCGCTCACCGGCCGGATCCGCCAGAAGGTGCCGCGCTTCACCATCTACCCGTCCAGCCACTACGTCACGCCGCGCGAGAAAGTGGTGGGGGCGGTCGAATCGATCAAGCTGGAACTGGCCGCGCGCCTGAAGGAGTTCGTCTCCCAGGGCAAGCTTGTGGAAGCCCAGCGGCTGGAGCAGCGCACCCGCTTCGACCTGGAGATGCTGGCCGAGCTGGGCCACTGCAAAGGCATCGAGAACTACACCCGGCATTTGTCGGGTGCGCCCCCGGGCGCGCCACCGTCCACGCTGACCGACTACATGCCCAAGGACGCGCTGATGTTCCTGGACGAGAGCCACCAGATGATCGGACAGCTCAACGCCATGTACGCCGGTGACCGGGCCCGCAAGCTGACTCTGGTGGACTACGGTTTCCGGCTGCCGTCGGCCATGGACAACCGGCCGCTCAAGTTCGAGGAATTCGAAACCCGGATGCGCCAGGTGGTGTTCGTCTCGGCCACCCCGGCCGACTACGAGAAGACCCATTCCGGCCAGGTGGTCGAGCAGCTGGTGCGCCCCACCGGGCTGATCGACCCCATCGTGGAGGTGCGCCCGGCCACCCATCAGGTCGACGACGTGCTGCAGGAAATCCGCATCCGCTCGGACAAGAACGAGCGGGTGCTGATCACCACGCTGACCAAGCGGATGGCCGAGCAGCTGACCGACTACCTCAGCGACAACGGGGTCAAGGTGCGCTACCTGCACAGCGACATCGACACGGTGGAACGGGTGGAGATCCTGCGCGACCTGCGGCTGGGCGCCTTCGACGTGCTGGTGGGCATCAACCTGCTGCGCGAAGGCCTGGACATTCCCGAGGTGTCGCTGGTGGCGATCCTGGATGCCGACAAGGAAGGCTTCCTGCGGGCCGAGCGCTCGCTGATCCAGACCATCGGCCGGGCGGCGCGCAACGTCAACGGGCGCGCCATCCTGTATGCCGACCGGATGACGGAGTCAATGAAGAAGGCCATCGGCGAGACCGACCGGCGGCGCGAAAAGCAGGTGGCCCACAACCTGCTGCACGGCATCATCCCGCGCAGCATCCAGAAGAAGGTGCGCGACCTGATCGATGGCGTCTACAGCGACAAGGCCAGCAAGGAGCAGGAAAAGCAGGAACTGCAGCGCGCCATGGTCGAGGACATGTCCGAAAAGGACATCGCCAAGCGGATCAAGCAGATGGAAAAGCAGATGCTGGAACATGCCCGCAACCTGGAGTTCGAGAAAGCCGCCCGCCTGCGCGACCAGCTGATGATGCTCAAGGAGCAGGCCTTCGGGGCGGTGGTGCACGACCACGTGTTGGCCACCGATATCCGCAAGTAGGCCCAGGGATTACCCGTGCAGGCCAGTGGGTTTTGGGGTATACTTGACGGAATTAGTCAGGAACCCAAGAGAAGACAAAACCGCCGGCGCGCATGAGGTCGGTCGAGGGCCGGTGATCAAGCCGGAGCATGGGTGGAGACTGTCCCGGCGGCGGGCGTTGCCGGGTAGGTACAGCAAGCCAGCAATAGAAGGAGCTAGCGATGCGTCTCACAACCAAAGGCCGTTTTGCGGTCACCGCGATGATCGACCTGGCCCTGCGCCAGAACAACGGTCCCGTCACGCTGGCGGCAATCAGCCAGCGCCAGCAGATCTCGCTGTCCTACCTGGAGCAGCTGTTCGGCAAGCTGCGCCGCCATGCGATTGTCGAATCGATCCGCGGCCCGGGCGGCGGCTACAGCCTGGCGCGTCCGGCGGACGAGGTGACGGTGGCCGACATCATCATCGCGGTCGACGAGCCGCTCGATGCGACCCAGTGCGGCGGCAAGGAAAATTGCCACGGGTCGGATACGGCCAGCGGCACCCGCTGCATGACCCATGAGCTGTGGACCACGCTCAACGCCAGGATGGTCGACTACCTGGACTCGGTCTCCCTGCAGGACCTGGTCGACCAGCAGAAGCAGAAAGAACAGAACGTCGTGGTGGTGCACCGCACCGCCGCCGCTACTAGTGTACAAAACTGAGCAAAACTGGAGTAACTGATGAACGCGCCTTTGGACAAACAAATCGAGCAGAGCTTCGTGACTGCGCCGCACTTCCCGATCTACATGGATTACTCGGCCACGACGCCGGTCGATCCTCGCGTCGCCGACAGGATGATCCCGTTCCTGCGCGAGCAGTTCGGCAATCCCGCCTCGCGCAGCCACATGTACGGCTGGACCGCGGAAGCGGCGGTCGAGGAAGCGCGCGCCAACGTGGCGGCCATCGTCGGCGCCGACCCGCGCGAAATCATCTGGACCTCCGGCGCGACCGAATCGAACAACCTGGCGATCAAGGGTGCGGCCAACTTCTATAAAACGAAGGGCAAGCACATCATCACGGTAAAAACCGAGCACAAGTCGGTGCTCGACACCGTGCGCGAGCTGGAACGCGTCGGTTTCGAAGCGACCTACCTCGAGCCGCAGGACAATGGCCTGATCACCGTCGCCCAGCTGGAAGCGGCGATCCGCCCGGACACGATCCTGGTTTCGGTGATGCTCGTGAATAACGAGATCGGCGTGATCCAGCCGATCGAAGAACTCGCTGCGCTGTGCCGTTCGAAGGGCATCATCTTCCATTGCGACGCGGCGCAAGCCGTCGGCAAGGTGCACATCGACCTGGCCAACAGCAAAGTCGACCTGATGACCTTCACCGCGCACAAGGTGTATGGCCCGAAAGGCGTCGGCGCCCTGTACGTGCGCCGCAAGCCGCGCATCCGCCTGGAAGCGCAGATGCACGGCGGCGGCCACGAGCGCGGCCTGCGTTCGG
>JAQGLR010000317.1 GCA_028292765.1 Massilia sp.
CCGAACGCAGCGCTTCTTCGGCTTCGTCCCAGACGGCGTCGCTGCCGATGCGGCTCTCCGGGCGCAGGGCCAGCTTGACGTCGATGCTGGTGAAGCCGAAGTCGTCATACACTTCCATCGCCTGGGCATGGAAGGCGGTCACCTCCGCCTCGATCTGCTCTTCGGTGCAGAACACGTGGCCGTCGTCCTGGGTAAAGCCGCGCACGCGCATGATGCCGTGCAGCGCGCCCGAGGACTCGTTGCGGTGGCACTGGCCGAATTCGCCGTAGCGCAGCGGCAGGTCGCGGTAGCTCTTCATGCCCGAGTTATAGATCTGCACATGGCCCGGGCAGTTCATCGGTTTCAGCGCGTACGAGCGGTTTTCCGACTCGGTCGTGAACATGTTTTCGCGATAGTTGTCCCAGTGGCCGGTCTTCTGCCACAGCGTCACGTCGAGGATCTGCGGCGCCTTGACTTCGTCGTAGCCGTTCACCTGGTACTTGTGGCGCATGTACTGTTCGACCTGCTGCCAGATGGTCCAGCCCTTCGGGTGCCAGAAAATCAGGCCCGGTGCTTCTTCCTTGAAGTGGAACAGGTCGAGCGCCTTGCCGAGTTTACGGTGGTCGCGCTTTTCCGCTTCTTCCAGCATGTGCAGGTATTGCTCCTGGTCTTCCTTCCTGGCCCAGGCGGTGCCGTACACGCGCTGCAGCATCTCGTTTTTCGAGTCGCCGCGCCAGTAGGCGCCGGCCAGCTTCATCAGCTTGAACACTTTCAATTTGCCCGAGGACGGCACGTGCGGGCCGCGGCACAGGTCGGTAAAGCTGCCTTCCGAATACAGCGACACGTCCTCGTTCGCGGGAATCGAGGAAATGATCTCGGCCTTGTACTCTTCGCCGATCGACTTGAAATAGGCGACCGCTTCATCGCGCGGCAGCACCTTGCGGGTGACCGGCTCGTCCTTCTTGGCCAGCTCGACCATCTTCTTTTCGATCTTGGCCAGGTCGTCCGGGGTGAACGGGCGCTTGTACGAGAAGTCGTAGTAGAAACCGTTTTCGATGACCGGGCCGATGGTGACCTGGGCGTCCGGGTACAGCTCCTTCACGGCGTGCGCCAGCAGGTGGGCGGTCGAGTGGCGGATGACGTCGAGGCCTTCGGGGTCGCGGTCGGTGACGATGGCGAGCTCGGCGTCGGACTCGATCAGGAAGGAGGTATCGACCACCTTGCCGTTGACCTTGCCGGCGAGGGCCGCCCTGGCAAGGCTCGGGGCGATACTCGTCGCCACCTGGGCGACCGTCACGGGGCCGTCGAACTGACGGCTGGAGCCATCGGGAAGTCGCACGTTAAGCATTGTGATCTCCAATTGGCGCGCCGCGCCGAAAAAGTTGAAAATTTATAAAGCCGGATTCACTGGACGAAAAAAAACGCGCACCAGGCGCGTTGATTTCAGTGTATTGAGCAAAAGAAAACCATACCGCGTCTAGCGATTCCCCCACAACCAGGTTGTAGTTCGCGGTGTCATAACCGTAGATGCCTTTCTCGCTCTTGCTCAATGTATTCTGGTGGGCGGTGCAGAATTCGAATCTGCGACCCCTTGGATGTCGACCAAGTATTCTAACCAGCTGAACTAACCGCCCAATGACGTGCATTATAGGGGGTGCGCCGACGCGGCGCAAGGGTTGTGCCGAATTAAGTGACGAGCTATCAAAATTCCAGGCGCGCCAGCTTCCTCTGCCGCGCCCGTAATCCATTACACTGCGGGTCTAGAGACGCTTACCAAAATACCAATGTCCGAGCACGCCGCACCCACCTCCGAACACCTGCACGCCCACCTCGACGGCGACGCCCGGCATGGGCACTTCATCGAAGCGCGCAGCCAGAAGGCGCTCGCCTTTGCGCTTGCGCTCACACTGCTGTTCGCCGTCATCGAGGTCGTGACCGGCTTCATGTCGAATTCGCTGGCCCTGATCTCGGATGCCGGCCACATGGTGACCGATGCCGCCGCCCTCGGCCTGGCCCTGCTGGCGCAACTGATTGCCAAGCGCCCGCCATCCGCGCGCCACTCGTTCGGCTTCGTGCGCGCCGAGGCGCTCGCCGCCTTCGTGAACTGCCTGGCGATGCTCGCGCTCGTGGCCTGGATCGCCTGGGAAGCGGCGCAGCGCCTGCTGCACCCCGAACCGGTGCAAGGCGGCGTGGTGCTGGTGGTCGCGGCGATCGGCGCCGGCATCAACATCCTGGTGGCCTGGATACTGTCGCGCGGCGCGCAAAGCATCAACACCCGCGCCGCGCTGGTCAACGTGCTGGGCGACCTGCTCGGCTCGGTCGCCGCGATCGCCGCCGGCGGCATCATTTATTTCACTAACTGGGTCCGGATCGACCCGATCCTGTCGATTTTCGTGGCGCTGCTGATCCTGCGCTCGACCTCGGGCATCCTGCGCGAGTCCTACCACTTCCTGATGGAAGGCGTGCCGCACGGCATCGATTACCTGCAGGTCGGCGCCGACGTGGCCGAGGTCGATGGCGTGCTGTCGGTGCACGACCTGCATGTGTGGGACATGTCGCCCGGCCACCCTGCCCTCATCGGCCACCTCGAGATCCGCAGCCTGGCCGAGTGGCCGACGGTGCTGCGCGCCGTCAAGGACATGCTGCTGGCCAGGCACGGCATCGACCACGTGACCCTGCAGCCCGAAGGCCCGGACGGCCACCCGCTGGACGCGGGCCTGTGTAAGCCTGCGCTTACCCGGCCTGGGCACGCGCGCCGATAGGACTTGTCTTGACGATCCATGACAATCAGGGAATGGATGAAAACATGGACGACCTCACCGAACACCTCAGTGCCCACGTCTTCGACACCCTTGTCATCGGCGGCGGGCCCGGCGGGCTCACGGCGGCGATCTACCTGCGCCGCTTCACCCGCAACATCGTCGTGGTCGACAAGGGCAACAGCCGGCTGTGCCTGATTCCGGTCTCGCACAACTATCCCGGTTTTCCGGAAGGCGTGCCGGGCTCGCAATTGCTTGCCAACCTCACGCACCAGCTGGAGAACTACGGCGGCAGCGTGCTGTCCGGCGAGATCACGAGCCTGCGGCTGGAAGACGGCACCTTCATCGGCGATTACGTCGACGACGCCGGTCAGGTGCGCCCGATCCGCGCGCTGACCGTGCTGCTGGCCACGGGCGTGGCCGACGCCGGCCTGCCGATCGAGAACTACCGCGAGGCGGTCGCCGCCGGGGCCGTGCGCCTGTGCCCCGTGTGCGACGGCTACGACGTGCGCGACAAGCGCATCGCGGTCGTTACCTCCGACACCAATCCGGTCGGGCACGCCCTGTTCATGCGCTCATTCAGCGCGGACGTCACGCTGTTCGACCGCAGCAAGGAGCCCATACTCAGCGACGAGCAACGGCGCCAGATCGAAGTGGCGGGCGTACGCTACATCGAGTCGCCGCTGCTG
>JAQGLR010000322.1 GCA_028292765.1 Massilia sp.
GGCATCGGCCTGCCGACCAAGGTGGCGAATTACCTGCCCGCCGACCGCGAAGTCTTCCTGCACAGCGAGAACGGCCTGCTCGGCATGGGCCCGGCGCCCGCGCCCGGCGAGGAAGACGAAGACCTGATCAACGCCGGCAAGCAGCCGGTGACCTTGCTGACCGGCGGCGCCTATTTCCACCACGCCGATTCCTTCGCCATGATGCGCGGCGGCCACCTCGACATCTGCGTGCTGGGCGCCTTCCAGGTCTCCGAAAAAGGCGACCTCGCCAACTGGCACACGGGCGCACCGGACGCGATTCCCGCGGTGGGCGGTGCGATGGACCTGGCCATCGGCGCCAAGCAGGTGTTCGTGATGATGGACCACCAGACCAAGACGGGCGAGAGCAAGATCGTCCCCCAGTGCACCTATCCGCTGACCGGCGTCGCCTGCGTGAACCGCATCTACACCGACCTCGCCGTGCTCGACGTCACGCCGAATGGCCTGGCTGTGCGCGAGATGGCGCCGGGCCTCACTTTCGAAGAGCTGCAGGCCGCGACGAGCGCGCCCTTATTGGCCATCTCGCTGGCCCCCTCTTCGGCACCCTGAACTGAAAGGATCACCATGAACGAAGCTTATATCTGCGATGCAATCCGCACTCCGGTCGGTCGCTACGGCGGCGCCCTGAAGGACGTGCGCGCCGACGACCTGGGCGCCGTGCCGCTGCGCGAACTCATGCGGCGCAATCCCGGCGTCGACTGGACCGCGGTGGACGACGTGATCTTCGGCTGCGCCAACCAGGCCGGCGAAGACAACCGCAACGTTGCGCACATGTCCTCGCTGCTGGCAGGCTTGCCGCCAGACGTCGCCGGCACGACCGTGAACCGCCTGTGCGGCTCCGGCATGGACGCGATCGGCATTGCCGCGCGCGCCATCAAGTCCGGCGAGACGCAGCTGATGATCGCGGGCGGCGTCGAATCGATGACGCGCGCGCCTTTCGTGATGGGCAAGGCCGAATCCGCCTTCTCGCGCCAGGCGACCATGTATGACACCACGATCGGCTGGCGCTTCCCGAACAAGCAGATGAAGCACCTGTACGGCACCGATTCGATGCCGGAGACGGCGGAAAACGTCGCTGTCGACTACAAGGTGTCGCGCGAAGACCAGGACCGCTTTGCGCTGGCCAGCCAGGAAAAGACCGCACGGGCTTGGCGCGAAGGCCTGTATGCGGACGAGATCGTGCCGGTGCTGATTCCGCAGAAGAAAGGCGACCACGTCGCCTTTGCACAGGACGAGCACCCGCGCGAAACGAGTATCGAAGCGTTGGCGAAACTGAAGGGCGTGGTGCATCCCGACGGCAGCGTCACCGCCGGCAATGCCTCGGGCGTGAACGACGGCGCCTGCGCGCTGCTGATCGCGAGCGCGGAAGCGGCGAAACAACACGGCCTGACGCCGCGTGCACGCATCGTCGGCATGGCCACCGCCGGCGTGCCGCCACGGGTGATGGGCATCGGCCCGGCGCCGGCGACGAAAAAGCTGATGAAACAGCTCGGCATGTCGCTCGACCAGATGGACATCATCGAACTGAACGAAGCGTTTGCATCGCAAGCCCTGGCCGTTTTGCGCGAACTCGGCATTGCCGACGACGATCCAAGGGTAAACCCGCAAGGTGGCGGCATCGCACTGGGCCATCCGCTGGGCATGAGCGGCGCCCGCCTGGTAACGACGGCCATGTACCAGCTGCACCGCACGGGTGGCCGCTATGCCCTGTGTACGATGTGTATCGGCGTCGGACAGGGCATTGCCATGGTGATCGAACGCGTCTGAAGCGGTGGTCTGAGCCAAAGCGCCTTTTAAGAATTACAAAGAAGGGTAGCAGGAGACAAAGCATGAAAAAACAGACGACAGGCTGGGGGCAGCCATGATCGGTAATTTCATCGGCGTGCTTTTCGACGGGATTGCCTACGGCAGCCTGTTGTTCCTGATTAGCGTCGGCCTGTCGGTGACGATGGGCATGATGAACTTCATTAACCTGGCGCACGGCGCCTTTGCCATGGTCGGCGGCTATGTCTGCGTGACCCTGCTGAGTAAATTCGGCCTGCCTTTCCTGGCCACGCTGCCGCTGGCCTTCATTGCCGCGGCGGTCATTGGCCTTGTGCTGGAACGTACGCTGTACCGCCAGCTGTACAAGGCGACCCACCTCGACCAGGTGCTGTTCTCCATCGGCCTGACCTTCATGGCCGTCGCCGGCGCCACCTTCCTGTTCGGCCCGACCCAGCAACCGGTCAACCTGCCGGACTGGCTGCGCGGCCAGGTGCACGTGCTGGGGATCGACCTCGGTTCCTATCGCCTGTTCCTGATCGCGGTCGTGGTGCTGATTACCCTCGGCCTGTACCTGCTGATCGAGCGCACCCGCTTCGGCGCCCAGATCCGCGCCTCGGTCGATAACCAGACCGCGGCCGCCGGCCTCGGCATCAACGTCAGCCGGGTGTTCAGCCTGACCTTCGCGCTCGGTTCCGGCCTCGCGGGCCTGGGCGGCGGGCTCGGCATCGATGTGCTGGGCCTGGACCCGAGTTTCCCGGTCAAGTACATGGTGTACTTCCTGCTGGTGGTCGCCGTCGGCGGCGCCGGTTCCATCAAGGGTCCGCTGATCGCGGCGCTGATCCTCGGCGTGTTCGACGTCGCCGGCAAATACTATGTGCCGGAAGTGGGCGCCTTCGTCATCTATACCTTGATGGTCGTGCTCCTGATCCTGTTCCTATTCGGTTTAGTGCGGAGGAAAGCATGAGCGCCTTTTCCAGTTCGGCCCTGAAGGGCAAATCCGCCGGCGCGCACGATGGGGCCGAGACCACACCCGGGACCACAACCGCCATGAACAAGACCGCGCTGCGCCTGCCCAACGACCGCTGGAAGCCGCTGGAGATCGTGTTCTGGCTGCTGCCGGTCGCGTCCTACTTCCTGTTCCCGGACTACCTGGTCCTGGTCACCCAGATCATGATCGTCGGCCTGTTCGCGCTGTCGCTCGACCTGATCCTTGGCTATGCCGGCGTCGTCTCGCTCGGCCATGCCGCCTTCTTCGGGCTCGGGGCCTATACCGCCGGCCTGCTGTCGGTGCATGGCTGGGGCGAGCCGGTTTCCGGCCTGTTTGCGGCGGCGCTGGTGGCCGGCGTGATCGGCTTCATCGTCAGCTTCCTCGTGGTGCGCGGCCAGGACCTGGCGCGCCTGATGGTCACGCTCGGCATCGGCCTCATGCTGTTCGAGGCGGCCAACAAGGCGGCCTTCATCACCGGCGGCGTCGACGGCCTGTCGGGCATGGCGATGGGCAAGCTGTTCGGCGAATTCGAGTTCGACTTGTATGGCAAGACCGGCTTCTGGTACAGCCTGGGCGTGCTCTTCATCCTGTTCGTGGCAATGCGCCGGCTGGTCAATTCGCCGTTCGGCCTGTCGCTGCGCGGCATCCGCGAAGGCGGGCGGCGCATGTCGGCAATCGGCGCCAACGTCGACCGCCGCCTGGTGGCGATCTTCACTGTCAGCGCGGCCATTGCCGGCGTCGCCGGCGCCCTGCTGGCGCAGACGACCCAGTTCGTGGGCCTGGACGTGCTGGGCTTCCCGCGCTCGGCGGAGCTGCTGATCGTGCTGGTGCTGGGCGGCACCGGGCGCCTGTACGGCGCGCTGATCGGCGCCGCCGTGTTCATGGTGGCCCAGGATTACATCTCGGGCCTCGATCCCGCCTACTGGCAGTTCTACATCGGCCTGCTGCTGGTGCTGATCGTGCTGTTCGCGCGAGGCGGCATTCTGTTCTGCGTACCGAAGCGCTGTCCAAGCAGTGGGGCGCCTCCAAGGCGAATACCGATGTGTCCCTGCGCTTCGAGCCGGGCGCGCGCCACGCGCTGATCGGTCCGAACGGCGCCGGCAAGACCACCTTCATCAACCTGCTGACCGGTGGCCTGCCGCCGACCAGCGGGCGGGTATTCCTGGGCGGCGAAGACATCACGAAGCTGCCGCAGCACCAGCGCGTGAAGCTCGGCATGACACGGACCTTCCAGATCAATACGCTGTTCGCGGGCATGACCGTGCTCGAGTCGGTCGTGCTGGCGATCTGCGAACGCCGCGACCTGCACACGACCTGGTGGAAGACGGTCGAGAAGCACGGTGACGTGGTCGACGAGGCGATGGCCCTGCTGGCGACACTCAAGCTCACCAAAGAAGCCAATTCCATCACCCGCAGCATGGCCTATGGCAAGCAGCGGCTGGTCGAGATCGCGCTGGCCCTCGCCACCAAACCGAAGATCCTGCTGCTGGACGAACCGGCGGCCGGCATTCCCTCGGCCGAGAGCAAGGAATTGTTCGAGGTAATCGCGGGGCTGCCGCGCGACGTGACGGTGGTCTTCATCGAGCACGACATGGGGCTGGTCTTCCGTTTTGCCGACCGCATCACGGTGCTGGTCGGCGGCAAGGTGCTGACCGAGGGGACCCCCGCCGAAATCGCGGCCGATCCGCGCGTCAAAGAAGTGTATCTGGGTGAGGTGGAACATGGCTGAACTGCTGGCCCTGGACAAGGTAACCGCGGGTTACGGCGAATCGATCGTGCTCGAGGACGTGTCGTTCACGATGAACGAGGGCGACAGCCTGGCCCTGCTGGGCCGCAACGGCGTCGGCAAGACCAGTTTGCTGGTGACGCTGATGGGGCTCACGCGGCTGCACAAGGGCGCGATCCGCTGGGGCGGGCGCGACATCGCGCGCGTGCCCACCTACCGCCGTTCGCGCGACGGCCTGGGTTGGGTGCCGCAGGAAAGGCATATGTTCCCTTCGCTGACTGTCGAAGAGCACCTGACGGTGGTCGCGCGCCCCGGCCCGTGGACCCTGGCGAAGGTCTACGACATCTTCCCGCGCCTGCACGAACGGCGCGCGAACATGGGTAATCAGTTGTCGGGCGGCGAGCAGCAAATGCTGGCCATCGCCCGGGCCCTGATGACCAACCCGCGCATCCTGCTGCTCGACGAGCCGATGGAAGGGCTGGCGCCGATCATCGTGCAGGAGCTGGTGCGGGTGATCCGCCGGCTCGTGGCCGACGAAGGCATGTCGGTGATCGTGGTCGAGCAGCATGCGCGCCTGGCGCTGTCGCTGACCTCGCGCGCCATCGTGCTCGATCGCGGGCGCATCGTGCATGACTCCGATAGCGCGAGTTTGCTGGCCGATGGCGAGAAGCTCGACCGGCTGGTGTCGGTGGCGTGACTGTTTTCGCAGGGTGGACGGCTCTGCCGTCCGCCCTGCGGTTTGCCGTAAAGGTTTCACAGAAGCGCCTGCTGGGCGCAAACATAATAAAGAGGAGACACAAGTGTTAAACAAGCCGAACAAAACCCGCCGCCACATCGTCCTCGGCGCAGCCGTGCTGTCCGCCGGCCTCGCTTCCAGCTTCGCCCACGCAGCAGAGCCCCTGAAAGTCGGCCTCATCGTCCCGATGTCCGGCCCCTTCGCCTCGACCGGCCGCCAGGTCGATGCCGCCGTCAAGCTGTTCCTGCAGCAGAACGGCAACACCGTTGCCGGCCGCCAGGTGCAGGTGATCCTGAAGGACGACGGCGGCGTCTCGCCCGACGTCACCAAGCGCCTCGCGCAGGAACTGGTCGCGCGCGACAAGGTGCAGGTGCTGGCCGGCTTCGGCCTGACCCCGCTGGCCTTTGCCGCCGCCCCGGTCGCAACGCAAGCCAAGGTGCCGATGATCGTCATGAACGCGGCCACCTCGGTCATCCCGCAGCGCTCGCCCTTCATCGCGCGCACCGGCTTCACGCTGGCGCAGGTGACGGCGCCGATGGCGCAGTGGGCGGCAAAGAACAGGATCAAGTCGGTGGTTACCTTCGTCTCCGACTACGGCCCTGGCATCGACGCCGAAAAGGTGTTCATCAAGGACTTTACCAAGGCCGGCGGCAAGGTCGTGGCTTCGCTGCGGGCGCCGCTGCGCAATCCCGACTATTCGCCGTTCCTGGCGCGCGTGAAGGATGCCAGGCCCGACGCGCTGTTCGTGTTCGTCCCATCGGGCGAGGGCGCCGCCGTGCTCAAGCAGTTCACAGACCGCGGCCTGGCGCAAGCCGGCATCCGCCTGATCGCCACCGGCGATGTCCTGGACGACGACCTGATGCCGAGCATCGGCAAGGCCGCGCTGGGCGTCGTCAGCAGCCACCACTATTCGGCAGCGCACCCATCGCCGGAAAACAAGGCCTTCGTTGCCGCTTTCACCAAGGCCAACCCGGGCATGCGGCCGAACTTCCACGCGGTCGGCGCCTACGATGGGATGCGGCTCTTGTGGGCGGCGCTGAAGAAGACCAATGGCAACAGCGATGGACCGAAGCTGGTCGAGGCGATGAAGGGGCAATCGTGGACCAGCGTGCGCGGTCCTGTGACGATCGACCCGGCCACCCGCGACATCGTGCAGAACGTGTATATCCGCAAGGCCGAGCAGGCTGATGGCGGCGTGTTCAACGTCGAGTTCGACACGGTCGAGAAGTTCAAGGACCCGGGCGTGGAATAAGCGGGGCCGTACCGCGTGGGCACGGAGTGCCCACCCTGCTTATTTCTCGACACGCAAGGCCAGCGGCGCCCGACTCTGCCCATTGTTCTCGTTCACGAGCTTCGCCAGCAAGCCCATGAAGAGCTCCTGTTCCTGCTCGGCGAGCGGCGCCAGCAGCCGCTGCCTCAGCCGCTGCGCGCCAGGCAGCAAATCCTCCAGCAAGCGCGTTCCCGCCGCCGTGATGGTCAAGGCCCGCTGCCGCCGGTTATGCGGAATCACCTTCCTCTCGAGCAGTCCCTTTTCCTCGAGGCGGGCGCACACCGTCGCCCCGGTCGAGGTATCGATCGCCGCCAGCCCGCTGAGCGACACCTGGTCGATGCCGGGATGCCCGGCCAGCCGGCTCAGGATCGCATACTGCACCGGGGTCAGCTCGCTCCCCATTTCGTCGTAAAAAATCGACACCGAAATTTGCTGGGCACGCCGCAGCAAATGGCCCGGATGTTGGTACAAGTCGAGCATCGAGCCCTGGGCGTCAGGCGCATTTTCTGTTGGCATATTTCCAGTCGTTCTTTGGTGCGGCGCACCATCAAAAATAAATGAGAACCCAGTTTAGTTCGCCGCGCAAACGCGTGATACTTTTCTCACATTCAGTACACTGAATATAGAACAGAACCGACAAAGGAGACAGGATGTTCCCGAAAAATGCGTGGTATGTGGCCTGCACCCCGGACGAAATCGAGGGCAAGCCCCTGGGTCGCCAGGTATGCGGCGAAAAGATGGTGTTCTACCGTGGTGAGAAAGGCAAAGTCGCGGCCGTCGAAGATTTCTGCCCGCACCGCGGCGCACCGCTGTCGCTGGGTTTCGTCCGTGACGGCAATCTCGTCTGCGGCTACCACGGCCTGGAGATGGGCTGCGAGGGCAAGGCGATCAGCATGCCGGGCCAGCGCGTGCGCGGCTTTCCCTGCATCCGCAGTTACGCCGTCGAGGAGCGCTACGGTTTCATCTGGGTCTGGCCAGGCGACAAGGCGCTGGCCGACGCATCCACCATCCACCACCTGGAATGGGCGGACAACCCCGAGTGGGCGTATGGCGGCGGCCTGTACCATATCAACTGCGACTACCGCCTGATGGTCGACAACCTGATGGACCTGACCCACGAAACCTATGTCCACGCATCCTCCATCGGCCAGAAGGAGATCGACGAGGCGCCGGTGACCACGAAAGTCGAGGGCGAGCAGGTGGTCACCAGCCGTTTCATGGAGAACATCATGCCGCCGCCGTTCTGGCAGGCGGCCCTGCGCGGCAACGGCCTGGCCGACAACGTCCCGGTCGACCGCTGGCAGATCTGCCGCTTCAACGCGCCGAGCCACGTGATGATCGAAGTCGGCGTCGCGCATGCGGGCAAGGGCGGTTACCACGCCGACCCGGCGCACAAGGCTTCGAGTGTCGTCGTCGATTTCATCACACCGGAAACCGAGACCTCGCACTGGTACTTCTGGGGCATGGCACGCCATTTCAGGCCGCAGGACGCCGAGCTCACCAACACCATCCGCGAAGGCCAGGACAAGATCTTCGGCGAAGACCGCGAGATGCTCGAACTCCAGCAGCAGAATATCCTGCGCCACCCGACGCGTAAACTCCTGATGTTGAATATCGATGCCGGCGGCGTGCAGTCGCGCCGCATCATCGATGCATGGCTGGCGAAGGAGCAAGCGCAAGAGGTGCCGGCATGAGCACGATCGAGGTGAGGGTCGCCGCCAAGGCAATCGAAGCGGACGGCATCTGCAGCTACGAGCTGGTACCCGTGAACGGCGCCGCCTTGCCCGGCTTCGAAGCGGGCGCGCACGTGGACGTCCACCTGCCGGGCAAGCTGGTGCGCCAATACTCGCTCTGCAACGCCCCAGGCGAAACCCACCGCTACCAGATCGGCGTGCTGCGCGACACCGACTCGCGCGGCGGCTCCCAGGCCATGCACGACCACATCGACCTTGGCTCGGTGCTGACCATCAGCGAACCGAAGAACCACTTTCCGCTGGTCGAGGCAAAACGCACGCTGCTGCTTGCGGGCGGCATCGGCGTGACCCCGATCCCGGCGATGGCCGAAGCGCTGGCGGCCAAGGGTGCGGGGTTCGAGCTCCATTACTGCGCCCGCTCGCCCGAGAAGGCGGCGTTCAAGGAGCGGCTTGGCCAGTCGCACCTGCGCAGCCTGGTGCACTTTCATTACGACAGCGGGGACGCGGCGCAAAAGCTCGACCTGCCGGCCGTCCTGGGTGCGCCCGATCCGGACACCCACCTGTACGTATGCGGGCCGCAGGGTTTTATCGAGTTCGTGCTGGGCGCCGCAAAGGCGCAGGGCTGGCCGGCGGCCCAGCTGCACGTCGAGTATTTCAGCGCGGCGGCGGTGGACACGGCCGGCGACGGCGCATTCGACGTCAAGCTCGCCTCGAGCGGCAAGGTGGTGACGGTGCCGGCCGGGAAGACGGTGATCAAGGTGCTGGCGGAGGCGGGCATCGAGATCCCGTATTCCTGCGAGGAGGGCGTCTGCGGCACCTGCCTGACCCGTGTCCTCGAGGGCGTGCCGGACCACCGCGATATGTACCTGACCGAGGAAGAGCAGGCAGCGAACGACCAGTTCGCGCCCTGCTGTTCGCGGGCGAAGACGAAGCTCCTGGTGCTGGATTTGTGAAGCAATCGCAGGGTGGGCGGGTCTCCCGCTCACGCGTTCAACGATACGCAGATCAGTCGAACGGCGGTTCAAAGACCCCCAACGAACCCCACAACACAGGCCGCAAACGCCTCCGGCTGCTCCACCGCACTCAAGTGCGACGCCTCCGCCAGCACCTCCAGCCGCGCCCCCGGAATCGCCTCCGCCAGCGACTGCGCCATCGCCACCGGCGTCCCCTGGTCCAGCTCTCCCGCAATCACCAGCGTCGGCACCCCGATCTGCCCAAGCCGCGCCAATGTGTCCACGGTCCCGACAGCATTGCAGCAGCCGGCATATCCCACCGCGTCGGTCGAGACGAGCCGCCGCCGGAACCTTGCCACCGTCGACGCCTTCTGCTCACGGAATCCGTCATGGAAGTAGCGCCCCATGACCGCGTCCGCTATCGCTTCGATTCCCTGTTCGCGCACCGTGGCGATACGTTGCTCCCACACCGCCCGCGCCGCCTCCGGATAGCCGCTGGTGGTATTCGCCAGCACCAGTGCGCGCAGCAGCGACGGATGGCGCAGCGCCAGCTCCTGCCCGACCATGCCGCCCATCGACAGGCCGACCCACACCACGGGACCGCTATCGAGTTCGCGCAGCAGCCGCGCCGCATCGTCGGCCAGGTCCGCCATCGCATACATGGCAGCCGGCGCATCCGAGCTGCCGTGGCCACGGTGGTCGTAGGCGATCACGCGGCAATCGAGCGCCAGCGTGTTGGCCAGGCTGTCCCACATGCTCAGGTCGCAGCCGAGCGCGTGGCTCAGCACCACCGTATGGCGCGGCGCCTTGCCGCTGCGCGGCTCGCGCACGCTGTAATGCAGCGCCGGGGCGCCGCCTGTGCCGGCTGTGCGGCCTTCGCGCCCGGCGCCCGGATGCGCGACCCCGGCGGGCGCCGATGGCTCGAGCGTGTAGCCGATCTGCTCGCCGACCTCGCGCAGGATCTGCAGGGTGTGCGTGAAAGCCGTGTTCGCCGCGGGCACCCCGGCATAGATCGCCGACTGCATCAGGATTTCCTTGATCTCGTCGGGCGTGAGGCGGCTGGCCTCGTCGCCCAGCAGGGCTGCGCGAACGTGCAGCTCGAACTCTTCCCAGCGGCCGAGTGCGATCGTGATCGACAGGACGATCGCGCGCCGCGTCTTGTGGTCCAGGCCCGGACGGCCCCAGATCTCGTTCCAGGCGAAGCGCGTGATCAGGTTCTGGAAGTCGGCGTTGAAGCTGTTCGCATTGTTCAGCGAACGGTCGACCCAGGCGTCGCCGAGGACGCGGCGGCGGTTCTGCAGGCCGCGTTCGAAATCGTGGTCAATCGGATCGAAACTCATGCGCGTTTTACTCCGTGAATTCACTCGTGAAATGGGTGGGTGGCGTCCAGCTCGGCCATGCGCGTGCGCAGGCCGTGCAGCTGGCGTTCGGCCAGGCGGCGGGCGGGCGCCGCGGCCGCGCCCGGGTCGAACAGCGCGGCAAGCGTGCCCAGGTCGACGTGCGCAGCGAGCTGCGGATCGGCCTGGACGGCTTCGAGCAGCAGCGCCTGTAGCCCGTGCCCGTCGCCGGCACGCCCGGTGAGTTCCTCGAGCAGCGCGTG
>JAQGLR010000346.1 GCA_028292765.1 Massilia sp.
AGCGGCGCGCAATCGCTTCCTGCGCCATGTGGCGTCCGCCCTGCACTACCCAGCGCCCGCCGGCCAGCACGTCGCGCACCAGGTTGTCGTTGCCGCAGAAGACCAGCCGGCCCAGCACGTCGGCGTCAAGCGCGCCTTCCAGGTTCGGATGCGCGTTGTCGAGCACCAGCAGGTCGGCACGCCGCCCCGGCACCAAAGCCCCGACCGGCCGCCCGGACGCCTGCGCGCCACCGGATAGCGCATCCTGCCACAGGTTCAGGCCGACGTCGCGCCGCGCTGGGGTAGCGGCGACATTCCGGCTGCCGCGCACCAGGCGCTGCCCGTATTCCAGCCAGCGCAACTCTTCGACCGGGCTCTGCGACACATGGCTGTCGCTGCCGATGCCCCAGCGCCCGCCGGCCGCCAGGTAGGCCGGCAGCGGGAACAATCCGTCTCCCAGGTTGGCCTCGGTCGTCGGGCACAGGCCGGCCACGGCGCCGCTCTTCGCCAGCTGCAGGATTTCGGGATCGTTCAGGTGGGTCGCATGGACCAGGCACCAGCGCGCGTCGATGTCGATGTGCTCGAACAGGTACTCGACCGGGCGGCGGCTCGAAAATTCGATGCTCTGCCTGACCTCGCCCGGCTGCTCGGCGATGTGGATGTGCAGCGGCCGCCCGCCAGGGACCGCCTTTGCCAGCTCGCGGATCTGTGCGATGCCGGCCGCGCGCAGCGAATGGGGCGCCGCCCCCACTTCCAGCTGGCCGCCGCGCAGCGGTTCGAGGCTTTCCACGACGCGCAGCACGTCGTCGACATCGGTGCGAAAGCGCGCCTGTTCCGGCTTCAAGGCCTGCTCGCCGAAGCCGCTGTGGCTGTACAGCACCGGCAGCAGGGTCAGCCCCATGCCCGATCGCTGGCCGGCGGCAGCGATGCGCTCCGCCATGTCGGCCGGGCGGGCATAGAAGGCCCCGTGCGGATCGCGCTGGATATAGTGGAACTCGCACAGCGCCGTGTAGCCGTGGCGCAGGCATTCGGCGAACAGCTGGGCGGCGATGGCCTCGATCTGCTCGGGCGTGATGGTGGCGGCAAAGCGGTACATCAGGTCGCGCCAGGTCCAGAAGCTGTCCGGACCATCGCCCGCCTTTTCCGTCAGCCCGCCCATCGCGCGCTGGAAGGCGTGCGAATGCAGGTTGACCATGCCGGGCACCACATACTCGGCCCGCGCGACGCCGATCGGCGGGCGTGCGCCGGGTTCCACCCGCGTCAGGTTGCCGCGCCCATCCCACTCGATCAGGACGTCGCCCTGCCAGCCCTCCGCTAGTAACGCGTGCCGCGCGAACAGTGCATTCATGCGCGCACCCAGTCGAGCGCGGCCTGCACCATGTCTTTCAATAGCGGCTGGACCTCGGCCGCCACTTCCGGCCGGTAGGCGAACGGCGGCGCCTCGATCATGTACAGGCACTGGCACATCTCGAGCTGGATCGCGTGCACGCCCCCGATCGGCTGGCCATAGAAGCGCGTGATGTGGCCGCCCTTGAAGCGGCCGTTCAGGGCGATGCTGAAACGGTCCTGCGCGCGCGCCAGCTCGAGCACCGCGTTTTCCAGGCCCGGATCGCAGGACTTGCCCTCGGCCGTGCCGAAGTTCAGGTCCGGCAGGCGGCCCTCGAAAAAGCGCGGCACCCGCGACGCAATCGAGTGCGCGTCCCATAACACCACGCGGCCGTGCAAGGCCAGCAGGCGGGCGAGCTCCGCCCGCAGCTGGTTGTGGTACGGCTGCCAGTAACGCGCCAGCCGCCGCGCCACTTCGGCCTGGTCCGGCACATGGCCCTCCTGGTACAGGCGCTCGCGCCCGAAGGTGTCGACCGGACACAGGCCGGTCGTGTCCATGCCGGGATAGAGATTCGTGTTCTCCGGCGGGCGGTTCAGGTCGATGGCATAGCGCGACCAGCGCGCCGCCAGCGTCGAGATGCCCAGCTGCTGCGCGAATCCGTAGAGTTCGGCCAGGTGCCAGTCGGTGTCGGCCGTGGCGCGCGCGCAGGGCGTCATGTGCACGGCCACCTCGTCGGGAATGTCGGTGCCCACGTGGGGCATCGACAGCAGCATCGGGGTGCTACCAGCCTTGAACCGGAAATCCATGACGACTCCTGCCTGGTTGAATTATGGATGCAGTATTGCGAAAAGCTCCTTGCACGACGCCGACAGCTCGCCTTGAATCACCATCAGGCGCGCCGCCTCGATGTCCGGCGCGAAGAAGCGATCCGCATCGAAGGCCGCCACGCGCGTACGCAACCGGGCGTGCACGTGTTCGAGGTGTTCGGAGCTCACCAACGGCCGGTGGAATTCGATGCCCTGCGCCGCGGCCAGCAGTTCGATCCCGACAATAACCGACGTATTGTGCGCCATCTGGGCGAGACGGCGCGCCGCGAAGGTGGCCATGCTGACATGGTCTTCCTGGTTGGCCGAGGTCGGCAGGCTGTCGACGCTGGCCGGATGCGCCAGCGACTTGTTTTCCGAGGCCAGCGCGGCCGCCGTCACGTGGGCGATCATGAAGCCGGAATTCAGGCCCGGCTCGCGCACCAGAAAGGCGGGCAGGCCGGACAGGTTGGCGTCGATCAGCAGGGCGATGCGGCGTTCCGACAGCGCGCCGATTTCGGCAATGGCGAGGGCCAGCGTGTCGGCCGCAAAGGCGACCGGCTCGGCATGGAAGTTACCGCCCGAGAGGATGGCGCCATCGTCGGGGAACAAGAGCGGGTTATCGGTCACGGCATTCGCTTCGATCAGCAGCGTGCGGCTGGCGTTGGCCACCAGGTCCATCACCGCGCCCATCACCTGCGGCTGGCAGCGCAGGCTGTACGGGTCCTGCACGCGCTCGTCGCCCACCAGGTGCGAGGCGCGGATCGCGCTGCCCTTCACCAGTTCGCGGTAGATGGCGGCGGCGGCGATCTGGCCCGGCTGGCCGCGCACCGCGTGGATGCGCGCGTCGAACGGCGCGTCGCTGCCGCGCGCGGCGTCCACCGACAATGCACCGGTCACCATCGCCGCCTCGACCAGGCGCTCGGCCATGAACAGGCCATGCAGCGCAAGTGCGGTCGACACTTGCGTGCCGTTGATCAGCGCCAGGCCCTCTTTCGCGGCCAGCGTCACCGGTTCGATCCCGGCTGCCGCCAGGGCTTCGGCGGCATCCATCAATTGACCATTGCAGCGCACCGGACCGACGCCCATCATCGCCAGCGTCATGTGCGCCAGCGGCGCCAGGTCGCCCGAGGCGCCCACCGAGCCCTGCACGGGAATGGCGGGCATGATGCCGGCGTTGTACAGGGCGATCAGGGTGTCGATGATCAGGGGGCGCACGCCCGAATAGCCGCGCGCCAGGCTGCCGATCTTGGTCAACAGGATCAGCCGCACGATGGCGTCCGATATCAGATCGCCGGTGCCGACCGCGTGCGACAGGATCAGGTTGCGCTGCAGCTGTTCGAGCTGCTCGTTCGGGATGTGGGCCTTGGCCAGGATGCCGAAGCCGGTGTTGATGCCGTAGGCCGGATCGCCCTTGTCGACGATGGTTTTCACCAGCGCGGCGGAGGCGGCGATCGGCGCCGCGGCATCGCTTGACAAGGCAATCGGGAAGTGAGAGGCCCAGACGGTGCGCAGGTCGGCCAGCGTGAGTGCGCCGGGTTGCAGGATCCAGTGCTGCGATTCGTTTTTCATGTCTCGGGCTCAGTGACTTCTATTTATTTGATCATCGGGAGGTTCAGGCCGGTGCGCTTGGCACAGGCGATGGCGGACTCGTAGCCGGCGTCGGCATGGCGCATGACGCCCGAGCCGCTGTCGTTCACCAGCACGCGTGCCAGGCGTTTTGCGGCCGCGTCGGTGCCGTCGGCAACGATGACGACGCCGGAATGCTGCGAATAGCCCATGCCGACGCCGCCGCCATGGTGCAGGGACACCCAGGTGGCGCCGCCGGCGGTGTTGAGCAAGGCGTTCAGCAGCGGCCAGTCCGACACGGCGTCGGTCCCGTCGCGCATGCTTTCGGTTTCGCGGTTGGGGCTGGCGACCGAGCCGGTATCGAGGTGGTCGCGGCCGATGACGATCGGCGCCTTCAGTTCGCCCGTGCGCACCATCTCGTTGAACGCCAGGCCGGCAATGTGGCGCTCGCCCAGCCCCAGCCAGCAGATGCGCGCCGGCAGCCCCTGGAAGGCGATGCGTTCGCGCGCCATGTCGAGCCAGCGATGCACCTGCGCGTGCTGCGGGAACAGCTCCTTGATCCTGGCGTCGGTTTTATAAATGTCTTCCGGGTCGCCGGACAGCGCCACCCAGCGGAACGGCCCGCGCCCTTCGCAGAACTGCGGGCGGATGTAGGCCGGAACAAAGCCGGGGAAATCAAATGCGTCCTCGACGCCCTCGTCCAGCGCCACCTGGCGGATGTTGTTGCCGTAGTCGACCGCATGCGAACCGAGCGCGCGGAAGTCGAGGATCGCCCGCACATGCACCGCGCATGACGCGGCCGCTGCCGCCTTCAGGCGCGCGTGCTGGCCGGGGTCGGCTTGCGCCGCCTTCCATTCTTCCACCGTCCAGCCCTGCGGCAGGTAGCCGTGGATCAGGTCGTGGGCGGAGGTCTGGTCGGTGACCATGTCCGGGACCAGGCCGCCGGCGCGGGCGCGGCGCACGAGTTCGGGCAGCAGGTCGGCCGCGTTGCCGAGCAGGCCGATCGAGACGGCTTCGCGCCTGGCCGTATGTTCCTTGATCAGGGCGAGCGCGTCGTCGAGGTCCCTCGCCTGCTTGTCGAGGTAGCGCGTGCGCAACCTGAAATCGATGCTGCTCTGCTGGCATTCGATGTTCAGCGACACGGCGCCGGCAAACGTCGCCGCCAGCGGCTGCGCGCCGCCCATGCCGCCCAGGCCGGCGGTGAGGATCCAGCGCCCGCCCCAGTCGCCCTTGAAATGCTGGCGCCCGGCTTCGGCGAAGGTTTCATACGTGCCCTGGACGATGCCCTGGGTGCCGATATAAATCCAGCTGCCGGCCGTCATCTGGCCGTACATGAACAGGCCCTGGCGATCGAGGTCGTTGAAATGCTCCCAGTTGGCCCACTTCGGCACCAGGTTCGAGTTCGCCAGCAGCACGCGCGGGGCGTTTTCGTGGGTCTGGAATACGCCGACCGGTTTGCCGGACTGGATGAGCAAGGTCTGGTCGTCTTCCAGCTCGCGCAGCGAGGCCAGGATCTGGTCGTAGCACTCCCAGTTGCGCGCGGCGCGGCCGATGCCGCCATAGACGACCAACCGCTGCGGGTCTTCGGCCACCTCGCCATCGAGGTTGTTCTGCAACATGCGGTAGGCCGCTTCGGTCAGCCAGCTCTTGCAGGACAGTTGGGTGCCGCGCGGGGCGCGGATGGTGCGCGTCGGATCGAAGCGTGGATCGACAACCTTGGACGATTCTTGGATCATGGCAGCTCCTGGCGTTGGGGAAGGGCGAGCGGCCTGTCGCCCGCCCCATCATCCTGAGAGTCTAGACTTGTCTATACAACAGCGTCAATCCATATCGTCAGCACTTTACCGTTTCTCGTACACCGCCTTGCCCGCCACCCAGGTCTGCAGCACGCCGGTCCTGTGGATGTCATAGGTCGGCATCCTGAACAAGTCCTGGTCGATGACGATGAAGTCGGCCCACTTGCCCGGCTCCAGCGAGCCGACGGTGTTTTCGGCGTGGCCGGCCCAGGCGGCATCGAGCGTGAAGCAGCGGAAGGCTTCCTTCAATGACATCGCCTGGTTCGGGTACCAGCCGGCGATCGGCTGGCCCGACGCGTCCTGGCGGGTGACGGCCGCGTGGATGCCGAAGAACGGGTTCGGCGACTCGACCGGGAAGTCCGAACCGCAGGCGATGCGCGACCCCTGGTGCAGGAAGCTGCGCCAGGCGTAGGCGCCCTTGATGCGCTCGGCGCCGACGCGGCTTTCCGCCATGTTCTTGTCGGAGGTGGCGTGGGTCGGCTGCATCGACGGGATGATGCCGAGCGTCTGGAAACGCGCGATGTCGCTCGGCGCCACCACCTGGGCGTGCTCGATGCGGTGGCGCTGCGCCGCGCTCTTCGTGGCCGCCACTTCCTTTTTATAGATGTCGAGGATCTGCTTGTTGCCGGCGTCGCCGATGGCGTGCACGTTGACCTGGTAGCCGCGCGCCATCGCCTTTTTCATCATCGCGTCCATCTTGGCGGTCTTGAAGAACAGCAGGCCGTGCGAATGCGGCTCGTCGCTGTAGGGCTTGATGAGGGCCGCGCCGCGGCTGCCCAGCGCGCCGTCCGAATACAGTTTGACTGCCCGCAGCGCGTACGTGTCGTTGCCGTAGGTTTTGAGCGGACCGTTCTTCGAGAGGGCATCGAAGTCGCCTTCGGTGCCGCCGATCATGCCGTAGATGCGCGCGGTCAGCTTGCCCTGGTCGGCATAGGCGCGGAACAGGCGGTCTTCGAACACGCCCAGGCCCGCATCATGCGCGCTGGTGATGCCGACGCGGGCCATCGCCTGCAGCGAGCGGTCGAGCGCCACGCGTCCTTCGGCCTCGGTCTGCGCCGGCAGCACTTTCGTCACGAGTTCCTGCGCGGCGTCGACCAGCACGCCGGTGGCTTTGCCATTCGCGTCGCGCATGATCTTGCCGCCGGCCGGGTCCGGGGTTTTATCCGTGATGCCGGCCGCGGCCAGCGCGCGGCTGTTGGCCCAGCCGGCGTGGCCGTCGACGCGCTCGAACCAGACCGGCTTGTCGCCGACGACGGGATCGAGGTCGGCGGCGGTCGGGAAGCGGCCCAGTTTCCAGTTTTCCTGGTTCCAGCCGCGCCCGCGCAGCCAGGCCTGGTTGCGGTTGGCGTGCGCGTAGTCGCCGATTGACTTCAATGCGCCGTCGAGCGAGGTCGCCTGCGACAGGTCGAGCTGGGTCAGCATCTGGCCCAGGCCAAACACGTGGCCGTGGGCGTCGATCAGGCCCGGCAGCACGGTCTTGCCCTTCATGTCCACCCGGCGCGCCCCTGGCGCTTTGGCCGTCACCTGGGCGGCGCTGCCGACGGCGAGGATCCTGCCCTTGTCGTCAAAGGCGAGCGCGTTGAACTGCACCAGGTCACCCTTGGTGTTCAGCGTGTATCCGTTGGCGTTGACGATGACCGTGTCGGCTTGCGCGGCCGACATGGCGAAGGCGGCAAGGATGAACGCGGAACACTGCTTGAGGGTGGGCTGCATGGACACTCCGCTTATTAAATGCAAAACACGAGTGTAGCGAAGTCCTTGCGGCTTTGACACTGCCGGCTGTGTTTCCTGTCCGCTTTTTTTCGTTATCATCCCGGTGTGTCACTCTTGAACACCTCCACCAATGGGAACCCCGTGAAACGAATCGCCGCCATCCTGTCCTGCCTCTGCCTCCTGCCCGCCCTGCCCGCTGCCCATGCAGCCGACTGGGAAGGCGCGCAGGAACCGTTTGCCCTGCATGGCAACAGCTATTACGTGGGCACGCAGGGCCTGAGCTCGGTGCTGATCACCTCCCCGGCGGGGCATATCCTGATCGACGGCGCGACGCCGAAGGCGCCGGCGCAGATCGCCGCCCACATCCGCCAGCTCGGCTTCAAGCTGGAAGACATCAAGGTCATCCTCACCTCGCACGAGCATGTCGACCATGCGGGCGGCATAGCCGAACTGCAGCGCCTGAGCGGCGCCACGGTGCTCACCAGCCCGGCCGCCAAACCCGTGCTCGAATCGGGCGTGACGGACAAGGGCGATCCGCAGTTTGGCTCCAATTTTCCAAAGATGACGCCGGTGGCTCGGGTAAAGACCGTGCGCGACGGCGAGACCGTCACGCTGGGGCCGCTGGCAATCAAGGCGCATTTCACGCCGGGCCATACCCAGGGCGGCATCAGCTGGACCTGGCAGGCGCAGGAAAATGGCAAAACGCTGAACATGGTGTATGCGGACAGCCTGAACGCGGTCTCCGGACCGAACTTCCGCTACAGCGGCAACGCGCTGTATCCGCAGGCGAAGCTTGACATCGAGCGTTCGATCGCGCTTGTCGCCGCCCTGCCCTGCGACATCCTGGTGACCGCGCACCCGGAAGCGACAGGCCTGCTCGAACGCCAGGCGCAGCAGAAACAGCTCGGCAGTGCTGCCTTCATCGACCGCGACGCCTGCCGCAAGTACGCCGAGACCGGCCGCGTACGGCTGGCGCAGACCTTGGCGAAGGAAGCGGCGGAGAAATAACGTAGGGTGGACGGTGCATGCCCGCGCTCCTCATGCGTCCTTCTCGCGCGCAATCAGGACTGCTTTGCGCTCGATCCCCCACCGATACCCCGACAAGCCGCCATCGTTCCTCACCACCCGGTGACACGGAATCGCCACCGCCACCGGATTGGCGGCGCACGCCCCCGCCACCGCCCGCACCGCCGATGGCGATCCGATACGTCGCGCCAGCTCGGTATAGCTGACCGTCTCGCCCGCCGGAATCGCCCGCAAGGCCGCCCATACCCGCTGCTGGAAGGCGGTGCCGCGCACGTCGAGCGGCAGGTCCAGGCCGATACGCGGCGCCTCGACCAGGCCCACCACCTGCGCCACCATCCGCTCGAATTCGCCATCCGCGCCAATCAGCTGCGCCTTCGGGAAGCGGTCCTGCAAGCCACGCACCAGCACTTCCGGATCGTCGCCCATCAGGATCGCGCAGATCCCGCGCCCTGTCGCCGCCACCAGGATCGCGCCAAGCGAGCAGGCGCCGACGGCAAAACGGATCGACTCCCCGGCGCCGCCCTTCCGGAAGCGCCCGGGAGCCATGCCCAGCATCCCTTCCGCGCCGGCATAAAAGCGCGAACTCGATTGGAAGCCGGCCGCGTACAGCGACTCGGTGACCCCGGCGCCCTGCCCCAGGGCGTCGCGCACGCGCTCGGCACGGCGCGCGGCAGCATACGCTTTCGGCGTGATCCCGGCATGGGCCTTGAACACGCGCTGGAAGTGGAAACGGCTCATGCCGACCGCACGGGCGACGGCGTCGAAATCCGGTGCTTCCTCGAGCGCGGCGATCAGGCGGCAGGCCTCGGCCACGGCCTGCGCCTGGCGCGCGGTGATGGACGGCTGGTCCGGCTTGCAGCGCAGGCAGGCGCGAAAGCCGGCCGCCTCGGCGTCAAGGCAGCTCGCGTGGAAGGCGACATTGCCCCGCAACGCGGTCCGCGCCCCGCACGACGGCCGACAGTAGATACCGGTACTGCGCACGGAATAGTAAAAGGCGCCGTCGGCCTGCGCGTCGCGGCGCTGCACGGCGGCCCAGCGCGCATCAATGCTGGCATAGGGGTGGCGAATCGTCTCGATCTTCATGGTGGCGGGCGAATTCAAGCTAGGAAGGCTTTCATGCTGACACAGGCCGGGCGTGACAACACCCCAATCCTTGCTTTCGAATGGGCGATGCTAGAATCGTGTCTCAACAGTGATCATTATCGCCCTTGGGGAGAGCAGTTTGGACGAACACAGCGCACAAGCGGGCACCCCTATTTTCCAGCGCATCAAGGATTACCTGCTCGGCGAGATCGCATCCGGGCGCTGGACAGAAGGCGACCTCGTGCCGTCGGAACAGGCGCTGGTGCGCCAGTTCGGCGTCTCGCGCATGACCGTCAACCGCGCCGTGCGCGAGCTGACCGCCGAACAGGTGCTGACCCGCCGCCAGGGCTCGGGCACCTATGTCGCGCCACGCAAGTACCAGGCGACGCTGGTCGAGATCCGCAGCATCGCCGATGAAGTGCGCGCGCGCGGACACCGCCACGGCAGCCGCCTGCGCCTGCTCGAGGAAGCGCTTGCTCCCGAAGCGCTGGCGCTGCAGTTCGCCCTCAGTCCGGGCGCGCCGCTATTCCATTCCGTGATCGTGCACTTCGAGAACGACGTGCCGATCCAGCTCGAGGACCGCTGGGTCAACCCTGCCTGCGCGCCGGACTACCTGCAGCAGGATTTCGGCAGCATCACGCCAAACGAGCACCTGATGGCCGTCGCCCCGCTGCAGGGCGCCACCTACAGCATCGAGGCGCTGGGCGCCCCGCGCGACGTCGCCGACATGCTCGGCCTCGACGCGCGCGCCGCCTGCCTCGTACTCAATCGCACAACGAGCTCGCAGGGACGCGTCGCCTCGGTGGTGAGGATGTGGCACCCGGGACATCTCATTCAATTGACCGGCAGCGTGGGCTGAAGGAGACGCGGCGCAGAATATTTTGAACAGCATGTGCCACGCAGGCCAGTTCTCGCCCATAATTCCCTCCCAGTCAATATTTAGCCGGAACCAATGGTATGAACAAGTTCGCCGCGGCAGGCGCGGGCCAGCCACCGCGCGTGCTGGTTCTCGACGATGACCTCTTCATGCTGGAGATGCTGAAAGACATGCTGGAACAAATCGGCGTGCGCGACATCTATATCGAAGCGAGCACCCGCAATGCGCTGTCGACGCTGGCCGAAGCCAGTCCCGACGTGCTGATCTGCGACCTGGCGCTGCCCGACATGGACGGCATCGAATTCCTGCAGGTCGCAGCCGAACGCGGCTTTGGCGGTGGCGTGATCTTGTTGTCCGGCATGGATTCCGGCGTACGCGACGCGGCCGGCGAGCTGGCCCGGGTGCTGGGTTTGCACGTTGCCGGCATCTTCCGCAAACCGATTGCGCTCGACCAATTGCGCAGCGCCGTCGCATGTTGAGATTTTGTACAAACGTCCGAACACTTTTTGGGAAAATAAGGTATTATTCGGCCTAAATCCCCCGCCTGACGTCCTCCAGACGCCCTTCCAAATATTGAGTTCGCGCGCATTGTCTCCACCATTGCGTTGCAACTAATTTACTTAGGGACGTCGTCCCGAAAAGCGGAAGCCGGTCGTTGCCTGCAGGTTCCCAGGCGTACCTTGATCCTTACCTCTTCTTTGAGGAAAAAATGAGCGAAAACATTAAACACATCAGCGATGCTTCTTTCGAAACCGACGTGCTCAAGTCCGAGCTGCCGGTACTGGTCGATTTCTGGGCCGAGTGGTGCGGTCCGTGCAAGATGATCGCCCCGATCCTCGAAGAAGTAGCCAAGGAATACGACGGCAAGATCACGATCGCGAAGATGGACGTCGATGCCAACCAGGCCGTGCCGGCCCAGTTCGGTATCCGCGGCATCCCGACCCTGATCCTGTTCAAGGACGGCGCCGTGGCAGCACAAAAAGTCGGCGCATTGGCCAAGGGCCAGCTGACCGCCTTCATTGAAAGCAACATCAACAGCAACACCTGAATCGCCTAGCGGCGGCAGCGCGCCCGCACTGCCGCCATTGTCCGGACGCGAATCCGGTCGGCTCCGACCCTTTCCCAGCCTGACGCAGTTTAACTAACCCACGTCGTTCCCTCCCCTACCTTTACCTTCCCGTCACGGGACACCCACACAACATGCACTTATCTGAACTGAAGGCAATGCACGTCTCCGCGCTGCTGGAGATGGCCATCGGCCTCGACATCGACAACGCAGCGCGCCTGCGCAAGCAGGAACTGATGTTCGCGATCCTGAAGAA
>JAQGLR010000363.1 GCA_028292765.1 Massilia sp.
CCGAACCTGCAGAATATCCCGGTGCGCACCAGCGAGGGACGCCGCATCCGCGAAGCCTTCATTGCAGCGCCGGGGAATAGCATTGTCTCGGCCGACTATTCGCAGATCGAGCTGCGCATCATGGCCCATATTTCGGGCGACGAAGCGATGCTGCGCGCCTTCGCCGAGGGCGAAGACATCCACCGCGCCACGGCAAGCGAAGTCTTCGGCGTCGCGCTCGACGAGGTCGAGAACCAGCAGCGCAGCTATGCCAAGGCGATCAACTTCGGCCTGATCTACGGCATGAGCGCCTTTGGTCTCGCCGCGCGCCTCGGCATCGAGCGCGCGGCGGCGGCCAGCTACATCGACCGTTATTTCGCGCGCTTCTCGGGCGTGAAGCAGTACATGGACGAAACCCGCGCCGCCGCCAAGGCACGCGGCTATGTCGAGACCGTGTTCGGCCGCCGCCTGTGGCTCCCTGAAATCAATTCGCCGAACGGCCCGCGCCGCGCCGGCGCCGAACGGGCCGCCATCAACGCGCCGATGCAGGGCACGGCGGCCGATTTGATCAAGCTGGCGATGATCGCGGTGCAGGGCTGGCTGGAGAGTGAAAAACTGGCCTCGCGCATGGTCATGCAGGTGCACGACGAACTGGTGCTGGAAGTGCCGGAAGCCGAGCTGGGCATCGTCAAGGCGAAGCTGCCGGAACTGATGGCCGGTGTCGCCGAACTGAAGGTGCCGCTGGTGGCGGAGACGGGTGTGGGCAGCAACTGGGAAGAGGCGCACTAAGAACCGATCCCAATAGAAGGGCGTCGCTTCCGGCGCGCCTGACAAGCGCAGGCTGCTTCCGCCATCTACCGGGATAGGTGCCAAGCGCTCATTGATGTGACTTTGTCCTGGCCTGCCCGGCGAGCGACTGCATCGGTGCGGGCGTCTCGATCGGATGTATTCCGGCCGGCAAGTTCACGCGCATCGGCTTGCTGTGCATGTTCGATGTCGACAGGACATTCGCAGCGATGTCCGGCGCGGCATTCCATACCGGTGCGTCGATGCCTTCGAATACTGCCTTCAACTGCTGGCTCCAGCTGGTGCGGAGCAGGTAGAAGTACTGGTTCTGTTCGTCGATCGTCACGAAGCGTGTGACAGCCAGGCTGTCCTCCTCGTAGACCAGCAGGTCGAGCGGCAGGCCGACCGAGACGTTCGAGCGCAGGGTCGAATCCATCGAGATCAGCGCGCACTTGGCGGCGTCGTCGAGCGAGGTCAGCGGCGTGACGACGCGGTCCAGGATCGGCTTGCCGTATTTCGATTCGCCGATCTGGAAATAGGTGTTTTCGTCGTGCGACTCGATGAAATTGCCAGCTGAGTAGATATAAAACAGGCGGCTGCGCTCGCCCTTGATCTGGCCGCCCAGCACCATGCTGATGTTGAAATCGATGCCGAATTCGCCAAGCGTGGCCCACTCCTGCTTGTGTACGGTGCGTACGGCCTCGCCAACGATGCGCGCCGCTACCTGCATATTGGGGGCGGTCCAGATGCTCAGGCCGTCTGGCCCCACGTGGTCGCATACGACCTGGACTACCGACTGCGAAATCGACAGATTTCCGGCGGTCATCAGGACCATCATGCGCTCGCCCGGGTTTTCGAAGACGCTCAGCTTTCGGCAGGAGCTGACCTGGTCGACCCCGGCGTTCGTGCGCGTATCGGCCAGGAAAACCAGTCCGGCATTGAGGCGGATACCCACACAGTATGTCATCGCTCTGCCTTCCTGGTTAAAACAACCATTCTACACCGGCACAATCAGCGCTTCGACGCTCATCACTTCGTGTCCGCCACCGCGGCGCACGCCGCGCACCGGGGCTGCGGATTCATAGTCACGCCCGATGGCAAGACGGCAATAGGCGTCCGTCATCAGCCGGTTATGCGTGACGTCGATGCTGACCCAGCCGGAGAAATCACTGTCCTCGGCCCAGACGTCAACCCAGGCGTGGCTCGCGGCGTGCCCGGTCGTGCCCGGATCGATGTAGCCGGATACATAGCGTGCGGGTACGCCGTGCGCATGGCAGCAAGCCAGGAAGATGTGCGCGTGGTCCTGGCACACGCCAGCGCCGAGCGTCATGGCGTCGCCCGCGGTGCTGAAGACATCAGTTGCCCCATTTCGGTACTCGACCGCATCAAAAATGTGCGCCGCCAGGTCCATCAGGTCGGCGGTGCCGGCATTGGTGGCCGGCAGGCGGGTTGAGGCGATCTTGGCCAGCATCGGTGTTGGTTCGGTCAACCGCGTTGCGACGGTAAAGACCAGGGGCGACAGGCTGTTCTTGCCGAGCAGGCGACCGTCCGTCAGCGAGGTGGTGGACACCACGCCCTCGACCACGATGCGTACGGCGTCGTGCGCTTCGTTGATGGTCAGCATGTGCGACAAGTTGCCGTAGGCGTCGCTGTACGATACGCAATGTCCCGGCGTGGCGATGTGCCACGACAGGACGCGTTGCTGCGGTTCGGCGCGCGGCGTCAGGTGCAATTGCTCGATGGTGTAGGCCTGCGCCTGCGAATAACGGTACAGTGTTTCATGACGGATCGAGAGTTGCATGTCAGGCCCCCAGGGGAACAAGGAAATCGCGGCTGATCCGGTTACCCAGATCAAAGATGTCTTTCATGAACTTACCCAGTGTATTGTCCAGCCCGGCTTCCAGGATGTCTTCGATACGCGCGAACTGGAGTTGCGCGTGCATCTTGCCCGCCAGCCGTTCGGTGTCGACCGAGACGTCGTTGCGCACCGCCTTCAGGTTCGACACCACCTGCTCCATGCAGGCCAGCAGCGAACGCGGCATGTCGGCACGCAATATCAGGAGTTCGGCCACGCGCGCCGGCGTGATGGAATCGCGGTACACCTTGCGGTAGATCTCGAAACCGGCAACCGAGCGCAGCAAGGCAGCCCAATAATAGAACTCGCGCTGGGTCAGCATCTCGTCGCTAGCGCTGTCCTTGGGAGCGTGGTATTTCACGTCGAGGATGCGGGCTGTGCTGTCGGCGCGCTCGAGGAAGGTGCCGAGGTGGATGAAGACCATCGCTTCGTCGGCCAGCATAGTGCCCAGCGTGACGCCGCGCGACAGGTGGCAGCGGTGCTTGACCCATTCGAAGAAGGCGCTCGGGTCGCTATCGAGCGCGACGCGGTCGCGCAATTCGATCCAGGTGGCATTTTGCGTTTCCCATACTTCGGTGGTGAGCACGCCGCGCACGGCGCGGGCATTTTCGCGCGCGGCCGTCAGGCAGGACACGATCGAAGACGGATTGGCCGGATCGCTGACCATGAAGGCCAGTACGTTCTTTTCGTCGAACACCGCGTGCTCGGCGTCGAACACTTCCTGCAGCTCTGAAATGCCGAGTATGGCGCGCCAGGTCCGTTCGGTGTCAAGCTGCGACTGCGGCAGCATCGAGGTCTGCACTGCCACATCGAGCATGCGCGCGATGTTTTCGGCGCGTTCGGTGTAGCGCGCCATCCAGTACAAATGGTCTGCGGTTCGGCTGAGCATTATTCCTCCAGTATCCAGGTGTCCTTGGTGCCGCCCCCCTGGGACGAGTTCACCACCAGCGAGCCCTCCTGCAGGGCCACCCGGGTCAGTCCGCCCGGCACCATCGAGACGGTCTTGCCGGACAAAACAAAGGGCCGCAGGTCGATGTGGCGCGGCGCGATGCCGTTCTCGACATAGGTCGGGCAGGCCGACAGCGACAAGGTGGGTTGCGCAATGTAGCCTTCGGGTTTCGCGATCAGGCGGCGCCGGAAGTCCTCGATCTGTTGTTTGCTCGATGCCGGGCCGATCAGCATGCCGTAGCCGCCCGCGCCGTGTACTTCCTTGACCACCAGCTCATGCAGGTGCGCCAGCGTATAGGCAAGATCCTCGGGCTTCCTGCATTGCCAGGTCGGCACGTTGTTCAGCAGCGGCTGTTCCGACAGGTAAAACCTGATCATGTCGGGCACGAAGGGATAGATCGACTTGTCGTCGGCAACACCGGTGCCGATGGCGTTGGCCAAGGTCACGCGACCGGCGCGGTAGACCGACAGCAGGCCGGGCACGCCCAGGGCCGAGTCGGAGCGGAACGCGAGCGGGTCCAGGAAATCGTCGTCCAGGCGGCGGTAAATCACGTCGACCCGTCTCGGGCCGCGAATGGTGCGCATGTAGAGCGCGTTGGCGTTGACAAACAGATCCTTGCCTTCCACCAGTTCCACGCCCATTTGCTGGGCCAGGAAAGCGTGTTCGAAATAGGCCGAGTTATGCATGCCCGGGGTCATGACCACGACCGTCGGATCGCTGACGCTGGGCGGCGCCACCGAACGCAGGTTTTCCAGCAGCATGTCCGGGTAGTGCTCGACCGGGGCAATGCGGTGCCGCGCGAACAGTTCCGGAAACAGCCGCATCATCATCTTGCGGTCTTCCAGCATGTACGAGACGCCGGAGGGAACACGCACATTGTCCTCCAGCACATAGAACTCTCCCTCGCCGGCGCGTACGATATCGACGCCGGCAATGTGGGCGTAGATGTCCGAGGGAACTTCGATCCCCTGCATTTCGGGGCGATACTGGGCGTTCTGGTAAATCTGGCGGGCAGGAATGATGCCGGCCTTGATAATATTTTGCCCGTGATAGATGTCGTGGACGAACATGTTCAGCGCTTTTACGCGCTGGATCAGCCCGGCCTGCAGCGCCGTCCATTCGTGCGCAGGGATAATGCGTGGAATGGTATCGAATGGAATCAGACGCTCGGTGCCCGCGCCGTCGCCGTACACGGCAAAGGTGATGCCGACGCGGCGGAAGGCGAGGTCGGCCTCGGCGCGCTTGCGTTCGATACGCTCGCTCGACTGGCGCTGCAACCAGGTGTCGAATTCGCGGTAGTGCTCACGGACGGCGCCGTCATCGCCCGATCCTAAGGCAGTCATTTCGTTGAAAAACTTGGCCATGGCGCAGTTCCCTAGTTTGGACAGTTTTGTAACTAGCAGGAAGCATGCCAAGTGATACCAATTGGAAACGCTCTTTTCTGGGGCATCGTCGGACGGACACGAAAAACAAGATAACGAGGTCGCCTTGTCGAAGCGGCGGCCACCGGTTATACGGTCGGCGGTATTCATGTACTGCGCATCTGCTGTGCATGCGCAACGACTGCCGAGTCGCTGTTAAGATAGCCATCCTGACAACCAACGACCGGAGGGATGCACATGAAGGATCTCGTACAAGACATAAGCACATGTGCGAACCACTATAAGGATTTCAGTAAAATCAGTCTAAAGTTAAAGGCGAGATTCGAGTCCCTTCCTCTTCCTGTGTATGTTGTAAAAACATCCGATACAGACCTAATAGAGGAGATGTTCTCGAGATTAAATGAAGCATCGCCTTTGAATGCAGCTGAGAAGAGAAATGCGTTTGGTGGCCCTCTGACAGACTTAATTCACGAGTTGGCTGACCACCGATTTTGTAAAGAGATACTTCCATTTGCGAATAAACGATACAAACACTACGATGTGTTAAGTAAGCTTCTTCTCCTTGCCGATCGTGGCCGTGTGGTTGATACCAAGAGAATTCACCTAGATAAATTTGTAAAAACCTTTGAGAGCCATGCGTTAGACTCCGTGAATAGTTTGCGCTCACGCACAGTGGCAGTGTTGGATGGTATGGCAGATGTTTTTCAGAAGAATGAGAAGCTATTAAAGCTCGTAACAATGGTGCCGATATATTTCGCTTTAGTGATGGTTCTTCAGTCAAGAAATAGACTGTATAAGCTCAATCGCGACCTGTTATGCAGGTTTGAAGAGGAAAAGCGTAAGAATCGCGAGCTTGCCCAAAATGATGAGGAGAGCGCGGAAATCAATTATGACTGGCTCGAATTTGATCGCCTTACCCAGTCCCCTAATGATTCTAGCTCAATTGAATTTAAATTGAGTGTGTTGCTTGACTACCTAAAAGAGGCGCCAATATCGAACAAGGTGTTGCAGGAAGTGTAAGGTCTCTTAAGTGGAAAATAATTTCTTGATTCTTAATATATTCGAGAAAACAATCTCAGAGGCTAACCCGGGCGCTTCTCCTGCGTTCCGGATGCCCACATTCCTACGACCAGCATCAGTGGCTAGCGTGGTCAGATGCTACTAACCACAGCAGCGCCGACCCGATACGATTTCGGTGTCGGCACATCGCCCTGCAACTGCTCCGCATGAATCAGGGCAGGCGCGACGAAGATGAGTTTGCGCTGCTGGCTGCCTGCCCCGAAGGGCTGCATACGAAAATGCCCACGGCGCCAATGAGGCGCCACGGCGCCTCCCGCCGCACCTTCCGAAGCCCCCGGCGGTAATGACTCGGGGCCGACCAGAATGCCGTTGTAGAGGGAGGCCGATCTCTGCAACAGTTTGGCGCGCTTGCGCTCCCCCAGGCCGGCGGCGCGGCGCAGCGCCTCGTCGTATTCGCTGTGCGGTGTCACACGTGCCTGCTTCAAGGCCATGTAGAGGAACAGACGTACCACGTAGCTGACCGCGGCGTGCATCGATGAATGAAGCTCGCTCTCGTCTGCTGCGGTGAAGCCACCGAGGACCTCGGCCAACCACTCGCCGACCGTAACGTCCCCTCGATCCGTTTCGCCGAGCAGCGAGATATGGCCAGCGTAGCGGTCCTGGCGCTTGCCGATGAAGACGAGTTCCAGCGTCCAGCATTTTCCGTCTGAATCGCCAGCCATGCCGTGTCGGGTCAGGAAACAGAAAGCCCCGTCGAAGCAGTGATCGGGGGACTGCGGAGCCGGCACTTTCAAATACCGCATGGCCGCGTCGCCGAAGCGCAGGTACTGAGCCCGATAGGGCGGCG
>JAQGLR010000401.1 GCA_028292765.1 Massilia sp.
ACTACATCACCAAGCCGGTCAGCCCGCCGGTGGTGCGCGCGCGCGTGCGCACCCACCTGTCGCTGGTGCGCATGGACGAACTGAAGGCCTCGCGCCTGGCGATCGTCCAGCGGCTCGGCCTGGCGGCTGACTACAAGGACTCCGCGACCGGACTGCACGTGATCCGCATGAGCCACTTCGCGCGCATCCTGGGCCTGGCGGCCGGCATGGGCGAGCAGGAAGCGGACGACCTGCTGCACGCGGCGCCGATGCACGACGTCGGCAAGATCGGCATCCCGGACCGCATCCTGCAAAAGCCCGGGCCGCTCGATGCGGACGAATGGAAGATCATGCAGGGCCATGCCACGATCGGCGCCGAAATCATCGGCGAGCATGGCGGCGGCATGCTGCGGCTGGCGCACGACATCGCCCTGACCCACCACGAGAAATACGACGGCAGCGGCTACCCGAAAGGCCTGGCCGGGGATGCGATCCCGCTGACCGGGCGCATCGTGGCGATTGCCGACGTCTTCGACGCCCTCACCTCGATCCGCCCGTACAAGCGTGCCTGGAGCGAGGAAGAAGCGGTCGACTACCTGCTGCAGCAGAAGGGCAAGCACTTCGACCCGGCGCTGGTCGACCTGTTCGTGGCCCAGCTGCCGGCGATCCGCACTGTGTGCACGCGCTGGGCGGAAGCGGTCTAGAAACCTAGTCGGGCGCCTTGACCGGAGAGCCATGGCCGGACGTCGCTACGTCTGGCGTTGCCATGCCCGGCTTGACGGCGCGGCGCGCCACCAGTTCGCTGTACAGCGAGGTGTAGCTGGCCGCCATCCGCGAGGCCGTGAAGACTTCCTCGAAGCGCGCGGCGGCGCACGCACCCATCTCGCGCGCCAGTTCCGGGTTGTCCCACAGCGTGCGCAGCGTCGCGCGCAGCGCGCGCGGATCGGACGGCGGCGCCACCAGTCCGGTCTCGCCGTCGATGTTGATGTAGGTGGTGCCGCTGCCGATGTCGCAGGAGACCATCGGCTTGCCGTACATCGCCCCCTCCAGCAGCGAAATCCCGAATGCTTCCGAGCGCAGGTGCGACGGGAATGCCAGCGCATAGCACAGCGTGAGCAGCGCGACCTTATCGTCTTCGCCGACCGCCCCGACGAACAGCACGTTACTCAGCCCGAGGCGCTGCGCCTGGGCTTTCAGGGCCGCTTCTTCCGGCCCGGCGCCGACGATCACCACCGGGTAGCTGGTGCCGGCGACCGCTTCGAGCAGCACGTGCAGCCCCTTGTAATAGCGCAGCACGCCGACGAACAGGAAGAACTTCGGGCCGACGCGATCGCGCCAGTACGCGAGCCGGGCCGGATCGGGTTGCGGGTAGGTGGACTGGTCCAGGCCGTAGGTGATGATGCGGGTCTTGTCGCGGTAGCGCCCCAGCACGGGGGAAGACGCCATGTAGTTGGGCGAGGTGGCGACGATGGCGTCGACACTGCCCAGGAAGCGCTGCTTCAGCGGCTGGTACAGCCGCAGCAGCGTTTTCTGGCGCACGATGTCGGAGTGGTAGGTGACCACGGTGGGCTTGCGCACCCGCGCCACGAAATGGGCCAGGTCCATGAACGGCCACGGGAAGTGATAGTGCACGACGTCGGCCTCGCGGGCGAGGCGCGCCAGCATGCCGAAGGAAGCCATCGAACAGGCGTTCGACGCCAGCTCGAAGTCGAGCGGCACCCGGTGCACGGTGTGGCCCTCGAACGCGATCGGGGCCAGGTCCTTTTCGCGCGACAGCGACAGCACCGTGTTGGTCACGCCGAGGCGGCCGGTTCCGACGCACATCTGGCGGATGGTCTGTTCGATGCCCCCCACCGTGTCCGGATAGTAGGTCTTGTAGAAATGTAGGACGCGCATAGGAAGGATGGTCAGCCCTCGTACATCCAGCGCAGCGTGTCGTACAGCGGCGGCGACTCGATCGGGCCGATCACGCCGGCAAGCCTGGCATTGCTGCCGGTGAGCGTGAGGACGTCGCTGGCGCGCACGAAAGCCGGGTTCACCTCGACTTCGATGCGGTAGCCGGCGATCTCGGAAGCCATGTCGATGACCGCGGCCAGCGAATGGCTGCGGCCGGAACACACATTGAAGGTCTCGCCCGCCGGCGCCTCGGCCAACAGGCGCCGGTAGCTGCGCGCGACAGTCCGTACGTCGGAGAAGTCGCGCGCGATCGCCAGGTTGCCCAATTCGATGCGGCGCTCCCGGCGGCGGAAATGCGACATGATCTTCGGCAGCAGGAAATTCTCGTGCTGGCCCCGGCCGGTGTAGTTGAACGGCCGCGCGATAATGATCGGCAACCTGTCCATCCACAGGCGCGCCATGTATTCCATCGCCAGTTTGCTGACGGCGTAGTCGTTGGCGGGAGCCGGCACCACGCTTTCGTCGATCGCCGCTACGCGGGCGTTGCCATAGATATTTGCCGACGAGGCCAGCAGTATGCTGGATGCCTTGTGGCGTGCGCCGGCCAGCGCTTCGAGCAGGTTGCGCGTGCCGACCACGTTGACGCGGTAAATCTGCTCGACATCGCTGTGGCCGACGAAAGCGATGCCCGCCAGGTGCACGACGACATCCGGCTGTACCTGCTCGACCATCGCAGCGACCGCCGGGCGGTCGCACAGGTCGACCGCGAGCACGCCGGTGCCGGGTTCGCCGGGTTCGCGGGGCATGACGGTGCCGAACACCTGGTAACCCGCCGCGGCCAGTTCACGCGCCACGTACTGGCCGGTGAAACCGCGCAGGCCGGTGACCAGCGCGCGCCGGCCTTCGCCTTCGCGGCTCGCTGCGTCGGCCTGCGGGTGCGGGATCGTCCTGCTCATGTCAGAACGAGACTCCGCGCTCGTTGCGGCGCAGGTCGGCCTCGACCATCATCTGGCAGAGTTCTTCGAGCGTGGTCTTCGGCTCCCAGCCCAGCTCGCGCCTGGCTTTTTCCGGATTGCCGATCAGGAGCTCGACTTCGGCCGGGCGGTAAAACCTGGGCGAAACGCGCACCAGCGTCGTGCCGGTCCTGGCGCAGATGCCGGTTTCGTTTTCGTCGCTGCCGCTCCACTCGATCCCGATGCCGGCGGCCTTGAAGGCCATCGTGACATAGTCGCGCACGGTTTCGGTGCGGTTGGTTGCCAGCACATACGTGTCGGGCTGGTCGGCCTGCAGCATGCGCCACATGCCTTCGACGTATTCTTTTGCGTAGCCCCAGTCGCGCTTGGCGTCGAGGTTGCCCAGCTCGAGCACGTCGAGCTTGCCCAGGACGATTTTTGCCACCGAATCGGTGATCTTGCGGGTGACAAACTCACGGCCGCGCAGTGGCGACTCGTGGTTGAACAGGATGCCCGAGGAACCGAAGATGCCATAGCTCTCGCGGTAATTGATCGTCATCCAGTGGGCGTACAGCTTGGCCACGCCGTAGGGGCTGCGCGGATAGAACGGGGTGTCCTCGACCTGGGGAATGGCTTGCACCTTGCCGAACATCTCGGAGGTCGACGCCTGGTAGAAGCGGATCTTCGGGTTGACGGTGCGGATCGCCTCGAGCAGGTTGACGGCGCCCAGGCCGGTGATCGCCGCGGTCGCCAGCGGCTGGTCGAACGACACGCCGACGAAACTTTGCGCCGCCAGGTTGTAGACCTCATCCGGTTGCGCGTTCTGGATCAGGCGGATGCTCGACGCCAGGTCGGTCAGGTCGTACTCAACCAGCGCCAGGTTCGGGTGCGCAGCGATGCCGAGTTCCTCGATGCGCCAGAAATTGGTGGAACTGACTCGACGGAAGGTACCGGTAACCTGGTAGCCCTTTTCGAGAAGTAACTCGGCCAAATAGGCCCCATCCTGGCCAGTAATGCCAGTGATAACGGCTCTTTTTGTTGTGTTCTGCATAGTGTAAGAATTCCGGATAAAGTAGCCCGCGGCAAATACATTTTAGGCAACCCCATATTGTAACAGAGGCCTTTTGACATGCATGGAGACGCGCGCAACAGAACGGGACATCGTCCTGGCCAAGGCATTATTATCTAAAATACCATTCCGGATACTCGGCGCTTACGGATTGTTACTTTTCGTGGACAAAAAAAACAGGCGAGCATGCTCGCCTGTGAATCAACCGAAAAAGGACAAGGGGCGGCCGGAAGGTGCGCCGCCCTGCCTGCCCTGGGCCTGGTCAGCGGTTCGACACCGCGTCCACCACGCACAGCGCCGTCATGTTGACGATGCGGCGCACCGTTGCCGACGGCGTCAGGATGTGCACCGGGCGCGCGCAGCCGAGCAGCACCGGGCCGACCGCGATGCCGTTGCCGGCGGCGGTCTTGAGCAGGTTGTAGGCGATGTTGGCCGACTCGATGTTCGGCATCACCAGCATGTTGGCGTCGCCCTTCAGCGTCGACTGCGGCATGATCTTGGCGCGCATCTTCGAATCGAGCGCGGCATCGCCGTGCATCTCGCCGTCGATTTCCAGCTTCGGCGCCTTCTGCTGCACCAGCGCCAGCGCTGCGCGCATCTTCTGCGCCGACTCGCTGTTCGACGAGCCGAAGTTCGAATGCGACAGCAGCGCCACGCGCGGGGTGATGCCGAAACGCTCGAGCTCCTCGGCCGCCATGATCGTCATCTCGGCGATTTCCGCGGCGTTCGGGTTGTCGTTGACGTGGGTGTCGAGCATCGCCAGCTGGCGCTCGGGCGTGATGATGATGTTCATCGCCGCATAGACGTTGGCACCCGGACGCTTGCCCAGCACCTTGTCGACGAACTCCAGGTGGGTCCAGGTGGTGCCGTAGGTGCCGCAGATCATGCCGTCGGCGTCGCCCTTGTGCACCATCATCGCGCCGATCAGCGTATGGCGGCGGCGCATCGCCAGCTTGGCCATGTCCACGGTCACGCCCTTGCGCATCACCATCTGGTGGTAGGTCTGCCAGTAGTCGCGGTAACGCTCGTCGAAGTCGGGGTTAATGACGTCGAAATGCTCGCCCTGCTTCAGGCGCAGGCCGAACTTTTCGATGCGCTTTTCCAGCACGTCCGGGCGCCCGACCAGGATCGGGCGCGCCAGCTTTTCGTCGACCACCACCTGCACCGCGCGCAGCACGCGCTCGTCCTCGCCCTCGGCGTAGACGATGCGCTTGATTTCGGCCTGCGCCGCCTTGGCCACCGAGAACAGCGGCTTCATGAAGGTGCCGCTGCGATACACGAACTGCTGCAGGCTCTCGGCGTAGGCGGCCAGGTCCTCGATCGGGCGCGTGGCGACGCCGCCGTCCTGCGCGGCTTTCGCGACCGCCGGGGCGATGTGCGTCAGGAGGCGCGGGTCGAAGGGCATCGGGATCAGGTATTCCGGGCCGAACGACAGGTTGGTGATGCCGTAGGCCGAGGCGACGATGTCCGACTGCTCGGCATGGGCCAGGTCGGCGATCGCGTGCACCACCGCGATTTCCATTTCGCGGGTGATGGTCGTCGCGCCGCAGTCCAGCGCACCGCGGAACATGTACGGGAAGCACAGGACGTTGTTGACCTGGTTCGGGTAGTCGGAACGGCCGGTGGCGATGATGGCGTCGCCGCGGACGGCCTTGACGTCTTCCGGCAGGATTTCCGGGTTCGGGTTGGCCAGCGCCAGGATGATCGGGCTGGCCGCCATGGTGGCGACCATGTCCTGCTTGAGCACGCCGCCGGCCGACAGGCCGAGGAAGATGTCGGCGCCCGGCATCATTTCCGACAGGGTGCGCAGCGGCGTGTCCTGCGCGAAGCGTTCCTTGTCCGGGTCCATCAGCTCAGCACGACCCTTGTACACAACACCGGCCAGGTCGGTCACATAAATGTTCTCGATCGGGAAGCCGAGGTCAACGATCAGGTCGAGGCAGGCCAGCGCCGCCGCGCCCGCGCCCGAGACCACGAGTTTGCAGTTTTTAATATCCTTGCCGACGACCTTCAGGCCGTTCAGGATGGCGGCGCCGACGATGATGGCGGTGCCGTGCTGGTCGTCGTGGAAGACCGGGATCTTCATCCG
>JAQGLR010000060.1 GCA_028292765.1 Massilia sp.
CCGTTCACCCCGGCGACACGCTGCAACACCGCACGCGCCTGCCCCGGCCGGCCGCTGCGATTCAGGTACATCGGCGACTCGGGCACGAAGAAGCGCAGGACGACGCCGATCAGGGCCGGAAGCCCGGTGACGAAGAAGATGAGGCGCCAGGCATCGTCGCCCCACCGCACGGCGACCAGGGCCAGCACGGCGAGCAGGATCGTGCCGACCGCCCAGAAGGATTCGAGCAGCACCAGCCAGCGGCCGCGGCGGTCGCTGGGAAGGAATTCCGCCATCATCGTGTAGTCCACCGGCAGCGTCCCGCCGACGCCGATACCGGTCGCGAAGCGGAACACGAGCAGCCAGCTGAAGTCGGGAGCGAAGGCCGAGGCCACGCCGAAGCAGGCGTCGATCACCACCGCGGCCATCAGCACCGGGCGGCGCCCGATCCGGTCCGCGAGGCGGCCGAACACGAACGCGCCGACCAGCATCCCGATAAAGAAGAGCGTACCGGTCTGCAGCGCCTGCGGCATCCCGATGCCGAAGGTCTTCGCGATCGACGGTGCGCTGAAACCGATCGACAGCACCTGCATGGCGTCGGCCATCCAGACCAGGCCGAAAATCATGAACAGGCGATACTGGAACTTCCCGACCCCAGCCAGCTGGATGCCCTGCTCCACCGTGATCGGCAATATGGACATCTGGTTTTCCTCCAAGCTTGACTGTCTCCCGACGATTGAAGGCCAGTTTGCCGAAAAGACCGGTTGGGAACCGTGCAATGGAAGACACAGGCGTGACAAAAGCCTGCAATTTGTGCGCTCAGAGGCCGAAAACCTTCAGCACCCCGTCGGTCAGGCCTTCCAGTCCCCTTTTTACCCGGCCGCCCTCGCGTCCGACACTGGGCGTTTCGTCGTGCACGTAAATCCCGTGGCCGCCGTCGAAGCGGTCATACAGCAAATCCGTCTGGCCGCGCAGATACGGCAGGAAGGGCGCGCTGCGCTGCGTGGAATACGCGACATCGGCCGAGAATCCCAGTGTCGCCGTTTGCCTGACCATGTGGCCGCCATCGGCTTGCCGCACGCGCACGCCGCGCCTGCCTTGCAGGATCAGGGTCACCGGGCCGCGGATCACAGAATATCGCAGTTGCAGGGTCAGCCAGGCATGCAGGCTTGCCAGCCGCCAGTGCTGCTCGACCTGCGGCGGCGCGGCCTGGTCGCACACCACGCCGACCAGGGCGCGCGGCTGGAACACCAGGGCCGACCCTGCCGGGACACGGATCAGCGCCAGTTCGCCCAGCCCGCCATCGGCCGCCGAGAGCACGACCTGCTCATCGTGACTGCGGGTCCGCACACAGGTGAGCATGACCATGCCCGACACCAGGCTGGTCCACCAGCGCCCTTTCAGCAGCCAGCGGGTCGTCTTCGCTGCGGCGACCGGTGCGCCCTGCAAGTAGCGCGGGAGGACCAGCAATTCTTCATGCGGATGGAGCTTGACCGTTTGCGAGGCGGCGGAGGCGGAGGGTTCGATGCGCTGGCCCGGCGCCGCCTTGTCCAGGCGCACCGGGGGGCGCCGGGTGACGAGCGGCGCCAGCACAAAATAGAGGAAAGCGCGCAGCGCGAATTTTCCGGCAAGGGCGATCAGCAGCAAGCCGCATGCAACAGGAAGGGCCGACAGTAACAGCCCGGCAATACGCGACACCGGGTGCGCGGAGACAGCGTTCTCCACCTCGGCCACCAGCTCGTCGAGCGGCTGCACGGCCCGGTCGAGCGCCGTCCCGTCGATCGAAAACGCACGCAGTTGCTTTGGCAACGCGATTCGGTCCAGTGCAGCCTTTTGCGCGTTGCAGGCCGCGGCGGCCCGCTGTTCGTCGATGCGCCGTGCGGCGACATCACGGACCAGCTGGTCCAGCACCGGCCCCCTGAGCAGCTCGATCTCCAGCCGCCTTTGATCAAGGTAACCCAGCTGGTCCATCTGCCGTCGTTTCTGGCGATAGCCCTGATCGATGGCGATGTGCACCCGGTGCAGCCGTTCCAGTTCGCGCTGCGCCGCGGCGCGGCCCTCGAGCGCCACGAGTTGCGCACGCACCTGCTGGAGGTAGCCAAGTTCCTGCGCCGCCAGCTCGCGCGCGAGCGCCGTCTCGTAGTGCGAGGCCAGCCTTTCGGCGTACTGGGCGGGACCGGCGCGCAACAAGGCGTACGGGTCGATTTCCCCTTGCGCCAGATTCGTCCGCAGTTCGCGCGCCAGCTCCCCGATGCGCCGGTCTACGGTCGCAAGCGACTGTTTTTGGGCCGCGCCCAGCCTGGCGGCCAGGTCTCCCGCCTGCCGTTCCCGGTAGCTTGCAACGTCGACCTGTACACGGCGGAGCGTCTCCAGGTCACCGCGCGACACAATCACATCGCGAATCGCGTCGTACGCGAACGTACCCGCCACGAGCACAACCGCGACCATGAACACGGACAGCACATAAAAAACGATTGTCCGGATGAGTGGCTTGATGGCTGATTGCACGCTGAATTCTTTGGGTAGTCGAAACGATCAGCCATTCTACCCAAGGAAAAGCCCCCTATTGCGGGTCGCTCGACGGCGCCGCCTGCGGCCCGCAGCTCGGCCCGCCCGTCACCGGGCGATCGCCCTCCCAGTCCAGCCGGTCGATGCACATCCGGCGCGTGGTCTGGGCCACGTCCCAGGCGTGGTAGACGATCCAGGTCTGGCTGCCGTCCGGCGAGGTGGTGAAACTGTTGTGGCCGGGGCCGATGACGGCGCCAGGGCGGCTGCGCATCAGCAGCGCTTCGTGCCCGCCTTCCGGAACACGATACGGGCCGAGCGGATGATCCGCCACCACGTAGCTGACCCCGTAGTTTTCGCGTTCCCAGGCGCCGCCGCTGTAGAAGCAGTAAACCCGGTCGCCGTGCAGCTGCACCGACGCGCCCTCCACCGTGTGCCAGTCGTATAGCCGGCCGTACATCGTCCGGCCCATGCGGAACACATGCCAGTCCTGGTGCGGGCGCACCACCACCCGCGGCTGGCCGGCGAGCGTCGTCATGTCGAGCAGGCGGTCGGCCACGATGCCGGTGCCGACCCGGTGCTCGTTCGAGGCCTCGAGGAAGTCGACGCAGTAGAACAGGTACCAGTGGCCGTCCGTGTGCCGGTACGGGTGGGCGTCGATCGAGAACGGCTGATCGGGAACCAGGATGCCGCCGGTGTCGACAAACGGGCCCGCCGGATGCTCGGCGACGGCCACCCGCAGCTGCTGGTCCGTGCCCTCCGGCGCGGAGCCCGACGAGTAGTACATGTAGAAGCGACCCTCGTGGAAAGCCACCTCGGGCGCCCAGTAGTGTTCGGCGCCGTTCGGAAGCAGCGCGTGGCCAAGCGGCTCCCAGTCGACCAGGTCGGGCGAGCGCAGCACCGGCACCTGGCGGCCATCCGCGCCGCCCGGCCCGGTGCCGTAGGCATAGTAGGCGCCCTCGTGTTTCAGCACGAAGGGGTCGGCCATGGTGTCGGGGTATACCGGATTCTGGTAGGTTCGCTGCATTGGTTCTCCTGAAAAGCAAAAGACCGCCCGCGCATGTGTGCGGGCGGTCATGTTACGCGCACGCCTTACATCTTGTAGCGCAGGCTGACGCCGTAGGTCGTCGGGTTGTAGCGGATATCGCGCGGCTGGTAGGGCCCGAGGAAGCTCTCGAACTTCGCACGGGTCAGGTTGATCGCATCGAGCTGCAGCGACAGGTTGGGGGTCAGCTCGTAGCCGATGCTCAGGTCGACAAACGTCGTCGCCTTGACCACGCGGTCCTGGTTGAACGGCGGCTCGGCGATCTGCTCGACATAGTCGCCGCGGCGCGTACCGGCCAGGCGGCCGGTAATCCCGTGCCCTTCATACAGCAGCGCGAGGTTGATGTTCTTCTTCGACACGCCCACCAGAGGTGTGGTGCTGAAGTTGTCGCTGCCGAACGACGTCTTGGTCTCGTTGTCGCCGTCGATCAGGGTGTAGTTGAACTGCGCGCCGAAGCCGCTCCACGGGCCAGGCAGGAAGTCGAAGAACTTCTGGATGCTGAATTCCGCCCCGCGCAGCATGCCCTTGCCCGAGTTCTGCGGACGCGTCACCCGATAGACCTGGCCGTTGATCGTTTCGTCCTGCGTGAAGTTCTGCAGGTAGCCGTCGATGTCGCGGTGGAACAGCGCGACCTGGGCGAAACCGTTTTTCGCGAAGTAGTACTCGAGCGTGGCGTCGAGGTTGGTCGACTCGGTCGGCTCCAGGAAGGGGTTGCCGGCGCCGCCGCTGCCCGGTGCGTTCACGGTCGGCGGGACCAGGGACAGCGCCGGGTTCAGCTCGCGAAAGCCCTGGCGGGTGATGGTCTTGCCGGCCGACAGGTGCGACTGCACATCCGGGGTCCATGCGACCACCGCGGAAATGCTCGGCAGCACGTTGGTCTCGGAGGTCGACAGGTCGACATTCGTTACCACGTTGCCGATCCGGTTCTGGCCGCGCAGGTCGCGGTTGACCCGCACCACGCGCGCGCCCGCTTCGCCGCTGACGTTCACGCCGGCGACATCCAGGTCCCAGCGCCCCGACAGGTACAGGGTCGCGCTGCGCTCGCGCTGGTCGAACAGGCGAGTGGGGTCGTCCGGCACGCGGCCGGCCGGCACGCCATAGACGCTGCGGACTCGGTTGGCATTGTCGAGCAAAAAGTCCGAGGAAGGCGTGACCCACGGGCCGCCCAGGCGGTCCAGGCCCGGCACCAGCTGCTCGAAGGAAGGGCCGAAAGCGCCGACCGGGGTGGGCCGGACCGCGCCGCTGAAGTCGGCATGGCCTTCCGCGCCGTGGTAGCTGGCCTTGCGCGAGGACAGGCGCACACCGGCCAGCACGGCCGAGATGACGCCGTCGCCGCCGAGGCGGTAGACGCCATCGGTGCGCCACTGGAACTGGTCGCCGGCCTGCTCGTTCCAGTTCTGCACCATGCCGCGCAGCACGAACTGGCTCGGGTCGCGCAAGGCGTTGGCGCTGCCCGGGGTGGTGACCGACGTGTAGCCGCCGTGACCGTCGGACCCGGAGGCGAAGACGCTCGAACTGGCGTTGGGGATCTGCTGGTCGACGATGATCGTGTCGTTGACGAACTTCGAGCGGGTATAGCCCAGCTGCGAACTGACGGTCAGCGGGCCGTTGGCATACTTCAGGCCGGCATTCATGTAGTGGGTGGTGGTGCGCTCGTCCTGGCCCCAGGTGCTGGTCGCGGTGAACGGGTCCCAGTCGTAGGGGCCGCCGAACTGCGCCGCCGGCGCGTTCGCCGACAGGATCGGGCAGATGTT
>JAQGLR010000424.1 GCA_028292765.1 Massilia sp.
TTCGAGTTGACCAGTTCCATGATGCGGTTGCGGTTGCCGGCCTGGATGTCCTTGTCGGCCTTGACGGTCTCGATGACGTCGGCGCTGATGCGCTTGACGAGCACGTCCGGCGCTTCATTTTGGGCGCGGGCCGGGGCGGCGATGACGGTAGTGGCGAATGCAATGGTGGCTGCAGTGGCGATGAGGTGGGCGATTGGTTTCATGAGCTCTCTTTTTTGATCGTTTGCGGAAAGGTTGCAGTATGCGCCGCGTCCAGCGGCGCATAGCTCAACTTCATACTTGCATACAATTTTTACTGTTGCTGACTACTTCCGCTGCGTTTCGGCGGGCGTGGCCGGCTCGGGCACGACTTGCGTGTTCGATGCCGGTGCTGGTGTCGCTGCTGCCGGTGCTTCCTGCGCTTCGTCCGGCGCTGCCCTGTCGGAAGGCGCGCTCTCGCCGTCGAACACCCGGCTCTGGCGGCGCTGCAGGTAGCCGTCACGGATGAACTCGTAACGGTCGAGGGCCGCTTCTTCCATCAGGTTCGAGGCATCGAGCACCGTCGCGCGCTGGTCGATCGCACGCGTGCCGATGCCGACATTGCGCCAGTTGACCGGGGTTTTGTACGCCCAGATATCGGCCGCGAAATCAAGCGGCAATGCAGCGGTGTCACGGATCGTAGATGGGCCCAACAGTGGCAACATCAAGTAGGGACCGGCAGGAACACCCCACACGCCCAGCGTCTGGCCGAAATCTTCGTTGTGTTTTTGCAGTCCGGCTTCCGACGCGATGTCGAGGATGCCGGCGATGCCGAAGGTCGAGTTCAGGGCGAAACGCGTGAGGTCGCTCATGCCGTCCGCACCCTTGCCTTGCAGCAGGTTGTTGACCGAGCTCCAGGCATCCGACAAGTTGCCAAAGAAATTGTTCACGCCGGTCTGGGCGAAGCCAGGGAGCACCTTCTTGTAGGCGGTCGCGGCCGGCTTGAGGGCGACGCGGTCGACCGTATCGTTAAACGCGAACGTGACGCGGTTGACCTTTTCCAGCGGGTCTTGCGGGTTGGCCGGGGTGGCGCAGCCGGCCAGCACGGCGCAGCCTGCCAGCGCCAGCGCCAGGCCGGTACGATGCGCGCTGCGGCGCACAGGGGAATTCATGGACTTCGTGACATTCATCTTCTTGCTTTTCATTCGCCTTCCTTTCCCTCGGCCGCTTTGCTGTAGATGAACTGATTGATCAGGTCTTCCAGCACGGTGGCCGATTGCGTACGGTTGATGCGGTCACCGTCGACGAGGTTGGCCGTTTCGCCGCCTGGTTCGATGCCAATGTATTGCTCGCCCAGCAGTCCTGCCGTCAGGATCTTGAGCGATGAATCTTTCGGGAACTTGTAGCTTGGGTCCAGGTCAAGGCGGACCATTGCCTGATAGGTCTTGTCGTCGAAAGTAATGTCGCCGACCCGGCCGACCACGACACCGGCGCTCTTGACCGGCGCCTGTGGCTTCAATCCACCAATGTTGTCGAATTTTCCGGTCACGGCATAAGTCTCGGCAAACGAGAGCGAGCTCATGTTTCCTGCCTGCAGCGCAAGAAACAGTACGGCGGCAGCGCCCAGCAGGACGAACAACCCGACCCAGACATCGATGATTTTACGGTGCATAGTATTTCCTAGTATTCCGGCCGTCTGTGCGCGGCCAAACCAAACAGTTATCGACTCAATTACTGCAGACTCAGTTACTGCGTAAACATCAAGGCGGTCATGACGAAGTCAAGCCCGAGGATGAGCAAGGACGCGATGACGACGGTGCGGGTGGTCGCCCGGGCGACGTCGGCCGGGGTCGGCTTGACGTGGTAGCCCTGGAACACCGCGGTGAAGGTCACGGCGATGCCGAACACGAAACTCTTGATGATGCTGCTGACCACGTCACGTTGGACGTCGACGCCGGCCTGCATCTGCGACCAGAAGGCGCCTTCGTCGAGGCTGAGCATTTTGACGGCGACCAGGTAGCTGCCCATGATGCCGACGGCGGAGAACACGGCGGCGAGCACCGGCATGGCAATCACGCCGCCCCAGAAGCGGGGCGCCAGCACGCGCTGCACCGGATTGACTGCCATCATTTCCATCGCCGACAGCTGCTCGCCGGCCTTCATCAGGCCGATTTCCGCGGTCAGCGAGGTGCCGGCGCGGCCCGCGAACAGGAGCGCGGTCACGACCGGGCCGAGTTCGCGGATCAGCGACAGGGCCACCAGCGAACCGAGCTTGTCCTCGGCGCCGAACTGGATCAGGTTGACGTAAAACTGCAGGCCCAGCACCAGGCCGACGAACAGGCCGGACACGATGGTGATGAGCAGCGAATAATTGCCGATGAAGTGGATCTGCTCGCTAATGAGCGTCGGACGGCGGAAGGCGCCCGGCGAAAAACGCAACAGGTTGAAGAACGCGCGCGTGGCAAAGCCAAGGCTTTCGATCGACTCGCGCACGGTGGCACCGGCGCTTTCCAGGAAACGCAGGATCATCGCTGCGTTCCCAGGCCGAGGTCGTCGGCCAGCGACTTGCCCGGATAATGGAAGGGCACCGGCCCGTCCGGTTCGGCATTCACGAACTGTTTTACGTACGGGTCGGTCGAGACGCGCAGTTCGGCCGGCGTGCCTTCGGCGACGATCTTGCCGGCCGACATGAAGTAGACGTAATCGGCGATGGCGAAGGTTTCGTTGACGTCGTGCGAGACGAGGATCGAGGTCGAGCCGAGCGCATCGTTCAAGTTGCGGATCAGGCTGGCGGTCAGGCCCATCGAAATCGGGTCGAGGCCGGCGAACGGCTCGTCGTACATGATCAGTTCAGGATCGAGCGCGATGGCGCGGGCCACGGCAACCCGGCGCGCCATGCCGCCCGAGATCTCGCCGGGTTTCAGCTTGGAGGCATTGCGCAGGCCAACGGCGTTAAGCTTCATCAGCACCAGGTTGCGGATCAGCTCTTCCGACAAGTTCGTGTGCTCGCGCAGCGGGAAGGCCACGTTCTCGAAAATGGTGAGGTCGGTGAACAGCGCGCCGAACTGGAACAGCATGCCCATGCGACGGCGCAGGCGGTACAGGCCTTCGGTGTTCAACTTGTGCACGGCCTCGCCGCCGACCCGTACTTCGCCGCGTTGCGGACGGATCTGTCCGCCAATCAGGCGCAGTACCGTGGTCTTGCCGCAGCCGGAGCCACCCATGACGGCAATGAGCTTGCCGCGCGGGAAGTCCATGCGCAGGTTCGACAGGATCTTGCGATCGCCGTAAGCGAACTCGAGATCACGTATTTCTACAAGATTAGGCACAAGGGGGTATTCGGTTTTGGGGAATCCCGTATTGTAGTGCAGTAACCACAGTGCCTGCTTGGCACGCCTCAGTTTGGGGAGGCGTTCCGACGCGTCGCTACAACACAACTAACCGAAAAGTCAGATATTTTGTTCCGCAAGTCATTGTTTTTGTGGAGATATGCGTACGCGTAAATATTGCGAATATTGACATGCAACAACATTTCCTTGCGGAAGCAGTGGGCGGGTTCTGCGAGCTGGACTCATGCCTCAGGCAAGTAGCCCGATTCATGAGTCCACCCTACAAAACCAAAAAACCTTAGCGCGGCAGTACCGACGACCCCATCAAGAACTCATCCACCGCCCGCGCGCACTGCCGCCCTTCGCGAATCGCCCATACCACCAGCGACTGCCCGCGGCGCATGTCGCCCGCCACGAACACTTTCGGCATCGAGGTCTGGTAGGCCGTGTCGCCCTCGACCGGGGCCCGGACATTGCCGCGCGCATCCTTCTGCACGCCGAAGGCATCGAGCACCTGCTGGACCGGCGAGACGAAACCCATCGCCAGCAGCACCAGGTCGGCCTTCATCTCGAATTCGCTGCCCGGCACTTCCGTCATCTTGCCGTCCTTCCACTCGACGTGGCAGGCGATCAGTTTTTCGACTTTACCGTTTTTGCCCTCGAGACGCTTGGTCGCCACCGCCCAGTCGCGCTCGCATCCTTCCTCGTGCGACGACGAGGTGCGCAGGCGGGTCGGCCAGTAGGGCCACACGAGCGGCTTGTTCTCGATTTCCGGCGGCTGCGGCATCAGCTCGAATTGCGTCACCGAGGCGGCGCCGTGGCGGTTCGAGGTGCCGACGCAGTCCGAGCCGGTGTCGCCACCGCCGATCACGACCACGTGCTTGCCGCTTGCCTTGAGCTGGTCCTTCAGCTTGTCGCCGGCGTTCACCCGGTTTTGCTGGGGCAGGAAATCCATGGCGAAATGGACGCCTTTCAGCTCGCGGCCGGGCACCGGCAGGTCGCGCGGCTGCTCGGCGCCGCCGGCCATCACGACGGCGTCGAATTCCTTATGCAAGTCTTCCGGGAAGATGGTGTCGCGCGCCATGTTGCTGACGGTGGTCGGGAAGTCCTTGCCGATCAGGACGCCCGTGCGGAAGGTCACGCCCTCGGCCCGCATCTGCTCGACGCGGCGGTCGATCAGGCCCTTTTCCATCTTGAAGTCGGGGATGCCGTAACGCAGCAGGCCGCCGATGCGGTCGCTCTTTTCGAACACCGTCACGTCGTGGCCGGCGCGCGCCAGTTGCTGGGCGGCCGCCAGGCCGGCGGGGCCGGAGCCGACGACGGCGACCCGCTTGCCGGTTTTGCGAAGGGGCGGCTGCGGCACGACGTGGCCACGCTCCCAGGCGGCGTCGGCGATCTTGCGTTCGATCGACTTGATGCCGACCGGGTCGTCGTTGATGCCCAGCGTGCAGGCCGCTTCACAGGGTGCGGGGCAGATGCGGCCCGTCACTTCCGGGAAGTTGTTCGTCGAGTGCAGGTTGTCGCTGGCTGCCTTGTAATTGTTGTGATAGACCAGGTCGTTCCAGTCGGGAATCATGTTGTTGACCGGGCAGCCCGTGTTGCAGAAGGGGATGCCGCAGTCCATGCAGCGGGCGCCCTGCACCCTGGCCTGGCCGTCGGTCAGGGTGAGGGTGAATTCCTTGTAGTTCTTGACGCGTGCGGCGGGGTCGAGGTGGTCTTCCTCCTGCCGTTCGAATTCCATGAAGCCGGTGATTTTGCCCACGTTTTTATCCTTTGATCTTCGGTCCGGGCTTACGCCGCCAGTTCGATTTTGTCGTTCGCTTCTTCCATGCTGCTGTTGTGCATTTCTTCCAGGGCGCGCTTGTAGTCGGTCGGGAAGACTTTCACGAACTTGGCACGGCTGTTGGCCCAGTCGTCGAGCAGCTGGCGCGCGCGCGTGCTGCCGGTGTACTTGAAGTGGCGTTCGATCAGGCGGCGCAGGATGGTTTCATCCGACTCGCGCTCGCCATCTCGCGCCTGGCTGTGCCAGCCGGAGACGTCGCCCTGCTCTTTCGTCCCTACCACGCGCTCGAGGTTCACCATGGTCGTGTTGCAGCGGGTCTCGAATTCGTCTTTCGGGTCGTAGACATAGGCCACGCCGCCCGACATGCCGGCTGAAAAATTGCGGCCGGTTTCGCCGAGCACCACGACGGTGCCGCCGGTCATGTATTCGCAGCCATGGTCGCCACAGCCTTCGACGACCGCCACCGCCCCCGAGTTGCGCACCGCGAAGCGCTCGCCGGCCACGCCATTGAAATAGGCTTCGCCGGAAATCGCGCCGTACAGCACGGTGTTGCCGACGATGATGTTATCCACCGCCCAGCCGCGGAACTCGGTGTTCGGGCGCACGATCACGCGTCCGCCCGACAGGCCCTTGCCGACGTAGTCGTTGCCCTCGCCCACCAGGTCGAGCGTGATGCCGGCCGCCAGGAAGGCCCCCGCCGACTGCCCGGCGGTGCCGTGCAGCTGGATGTGGATGGTGTCGTCCGGCAGCCCGGCGTGGCCGTAGCGCTTCGCCACTTCTCCCGACAGCATGGTGCCGACCGTGCGGTTCACGTTTTTCACTGGCGAAATAAAGGAGACGCGCTCGCCCTTTTCCAGCGCGGCCCTGGCTTGCGTGATCAGCTTGTGGTCGAGTGCACGGTCCAGGCCATGGTCCTGCTCGGTGCTGTGGAACAGGTTGCGCGGTTCGTCGCTGTGCGGTTGATAAAAAATGTTCGAGAAATCGAGTCCCTGCGCCTTCCAGTGGGTGATCGCCTTCGATTTGTCGAGCAGGTCGACGCGGCCGATCAGTTCATCGTAGGTGCGGATGCCGAGCTGCGCCATCAGTTGGCGCGCCTCTTCGGCAACAAAGAAGAAGTAGTTTACGACGTGCTCGGGCTTACCCTGGAACTTCGCACGCAGGGTCGGGTCTTGCGTCGCCACGCCGACCGGGCAGGTGTTCAGGTGGCATTTGCGCATCATGATGCAGCCTTCCACCACCAGCGGGGCGGTGGCGAAACCGATCTCGTCGGCGCCGAGCATGGCGGCAATCACGACGTCGCGCCCGGTCTTCATCTGGCCATCGGCCTGCACGCGGATGCGGCTGCGCAGGCCGTTGAGGACCAGGGTTTGTTGCGTCTCGGCCAGGCCCAGCTCCCACGGCGTGCCCGCATGTTTTACTGAAGACAAGGGCGAAGCGCCGGTGCCGCCATCGTGGCCGGCCACGACCACAAGGTCGGCTTTCGCTTTCGATACGCCCGCCGCCACCGTGCCGATACCCACTTCCGACACCAGCTTGACCGAAATCGAGGCCGCCGGATTCGCGTTTTTCAGGTCGTGGATCAGCTGCGCCAGGTCTTCGATCGAATAGATGTCGTGGTGCGGCGGCGGAGAAATGAGGCCGACGCCCGGCACCGAGAAGCGCAGGCTGGCAATGTATTCGGACACTTTATGGCCGGGCAATTGACCGCCCTCGCCCGGTTTCGCGCCCTGCGCCATCTTGATCTGGATCTGGTCGGCCGCGTTCAGGTATTCGGCGGTGACGCCAAACCGGCCCGACGCCACCTGCTTGATTTTCGAGCGCAGCGAGTCGCCGTCTTCCAGCGGAATGTCGACTGCCACACGGTCCGAACCGAGCACCGAGGCCAGCGTCTCGCCCTTGCTGATCTTGATGCCCTTGAACTCGTTCAGGTAGCGGCGCGGATCTTCGCCGCCTTCGCCCGTATTGCTCTTGCCGCCGATGCGGTTCATGGCGATCGCCAGCGTGGCGTGCGCTTCGGTCGAGATCGAGCCGAGCGACATGGCGCCGGTGGCGAAGCGCTTGACGATGTCTTTTGCCGGCTCGACTTCGCCCAGCGGAATCGCCTTGCTTGGATCGATCCTGAATTCGAACAGGCCACGCAGGGTCAGGTGACGGCGGCTCTGGTCGTTGATGAGCTGCGCGTACTCTTTATACGTGTTGAAATTGTTGGCGCGGGTCGAGTGCTGCAGCTTGGCGATCGCGTCCGGCGTCCACATGTGGTCTTCGCCGCGCACCCGGAACGCGTATTCGCCGCCGGTGTCGAGGGCATTCGCCAGCAACGGGTCGGCGCCGAAGGCCAGGTTGTGCAGGCGCAGCGCTTCCTCGGCCACCTCGAACAGGCCGATCCCCTCCACGGTCGACGACGTGCCGCGGAAATATTTGTCGACCAGCGATTTGTTCAGGCCGACCGCTTCGAAAATCTGGGCCCCGCAGTAGGACATGTAGGTCGAGATGCCCATCTTCGACATCACTTTTAATAAACCCTTGCCGATCGCCTTGGTGTAGTTGTAGGCGGCGACGTCCGGGGCCATCTCGTGCGGCAGGTGCCGGGCCAGGTCGGCCAGGGTTTCCAGCGCCAGGTAGGGGTGCACGGCTTCCGCGCCATAGCCGGCCAGCAGCGCAAAGTGATGCGTTTCGCGGGCCGAACCGGTTTCCACCACCAGGCCGGTCGAGGCGCGCAGGCCACGGCCCACCAAGTGCTGGTGGATGGTCGAGGTCGCCAGGAGCGCGGGAATCGCCACTTGGTCGCTCGAGAGGTTCCGGTCCGAGATGATCAGGATGTTGTGGCCCGATTTGACCGCATCCACCGCTTCCGCGCACAGCGAGGCGAGCGAGGCTTCGATGCCGGCCTTGCCCCAGGCGACCGGATAGCAGATGTTGAGCTCATACGACTTGAACTTTCCGCCGGTGTGCAGGCTGATATTGCGCAGGCGCGTCATGTCGTCGAAACCGAGCACCGGCTGCGACACTTCGAGGCGCATCGGCGGATTGACGTTATTCGTGTCGAGCAGGTTCGGCTTGGGACCGATAAAGGACACCAGCGACATCACCATGCTCTCGCGGATCGGGTCGATCGGCGG
>JAQGLR010000061.1 GCA_028292765.1 Massilia sp.
GTACGAGGCCAAGCTGCTCGGGCGCGGCTGCGTGGCTTCGTTCCCGGCGCAGTCGCAGCTGGCCGGGCCATGCATGGGCCCGCAGCGTAGCGCCGTCTCCCGTCCTGCCGCCCCCAGCGACGCATGAAGCAGTGAAGCGGATCAGGCCTTGACTGGACGCGGCCGCGCCTTGCTTCCCCCATCGGATCCGGCCTGCCGCATGGCCTCCATGACGAAACCGCTGGCCGGCATGGCCGGCATGTGCGCCAGGCTGATGGTCAGGTCCTGCTGCGGCACGTCGTAGTCGATTTCCGCGGCCAGCAGGCGCAGCGCCGACTTCGTCAGTTCGCTGGTCAGCATTTCGCCAGGGCAGCGGTGGCCGTGGGCATAGTCGCCGCCGCCCTGCGGGATCAGGCCGAAGCCGCTGTCTTGCCAAGCCCGGAAGCGTTCCGGGCGGAATACCTCGCCATCGCTCCAGGTGCCCGGGTGGCGGTTGGTGCCGTACATGTCGAGCAGGACCCAGTCGCCCTTGTCGAACACCAGTCCGTTCCACTCGAAGGAAGCGAGCGCGCGCCCGCCGACGGCCGGGAAGAAGGGGAAATAGCGCCGCACTTCCTGCACGAACATCTCCAGGTCGGCGTCGCTGCCTGCGGCCAGCCGCGCGCGCCACTCCGGGAAGCTGTGCAGCGCCAGCGCGCCGAACACGATGTAGCGCGCCACCGCCACCACCGGCCGCAGCACGTTGATCAGTTCGGTCGCCGCATCGTCGGTCGACAGCACTTCGCCGTCGGCGTCGAGGTGGAAGGCGATGGTGGCAAGCGGGCTGTTGATGTCGACCGGCCGGCCCATGCGCACCGCCTGGATGTGGGCGCGCGCCCAGGCCTCGGTATGGCGGCGCAGCGACAGGCCCATCCAGTTGCGCGGGCCCACGGCGCCGGCGCCCTCGATCATGGCCGAGAATTCGGCGGTGCGCAGCACTTCCTCCTCGACATTGGCGAGCGGCACGCCGGCCCAGGCGCAGGCAGCCCGGCACAGCACGGCCTGCGCTTCCTGGATCAGGACCACGCGGCGCAGGCGCGGCCAGCGTTCGAAACGCGCGCGCCACGCGCTTTCCGCCAGCGCCACCAGGCGCGCCCGGCTGTCGGGTGTTTGCAATCCCATCATCATCGCCTTGCGCACCTGGTGCATCTCGCCGTCGAGCACCTGGGCGCTGCCCTGGCCCTGCAGCAGCCCCAGCGCATTCGGCGGAATGGCGCGGCGCCGCGTGAAGCGGCCGGGCTGGTAGAACATGCGCGCGGCCGCTTCGCCGCGCACGCAGACGACGCGCTGCAGCATCAGGCGGGTGCTGAAAATGTCGGAACCGAGCGCATCGCAGCGGTTGCCGATGAAGCGGTAGCCTTCGCTCAAGAGCGCAACCGTGTTGTCGAAGCCGGGGGCCTGGGGAATGGCCTGGTGGACGGACAAGGCGGGCGGATGGGACACGTTCATGTTGGTCTCCTTTTGCCCCGAGTGTGCCAGAGCCCGCGTGCGCGCTATGTGCGCTGGCGCTCGTATTACAGGGTTGTGGTGGTTTTTACAACGACTGGCCGGGAGGGCGTGCCGGGATTGGCGACGCAATTCGTAATATGGGCCGTTGCCGTTGCCGTGGTTTTGCCGTCTTATTCCGCGTCAGGCGCGCTGCACGGGGGCGCGGGAACCGGCGGCCCGCGCCATGCTCAAAATAGCGATGACCGGTCTTTATCCCGGTTTTATCGCGGTTTTGTCAGATTCACAGGATCCACCATGAGCCGCTACCGCAAGCGCCTGCCCCAGCTCGAGGGCGGGCTGTTCCTGGCCGACGCCGGGCTGGAAACGATGCTCACCTTCCAGCAGGGCTTCACGCTGCCGTCGTTCGCTTCCTTCGTCCTGCTGCGCGAGCAGGCGGGGCAGGCGGCGCTGCTCGCGTATTTCGAGCGCTTTGCGCGCCTGGCGCAGGAAAACGGTAGCGGCCTGGTGCTGGAAACGCCGACCTGGCGCGCCAATCCCGACTGGGGACGCGCCCTCGGCTATACCGAGCTGGCGCTGGCCGAGGCCAACCGGGCGGCGGTGGCGCTGGTGGCAAGGGTGCGCGCCGCCTGGGACGCCCCGGCCCTGCCAGGAGTGGCCCTGCCGATCGTCATCAGCGGCAACATCGGTCCGCGCGGCGACGGCTGCCGGGCCGGCCAGCGCATGGGCGCGGCCGCCGCGCGCGACTACCACCTGGCGCAGATCGCCACCTTTGCCGCCACCGAGGCCGACATGGTCTCGGCCTTTACCATCACCTGTCCGGACGAAGCGATCGGCATCGTCGACGCGGCCGCCGCCTGCGACATGCCGGTGGCGATCTCGTTCACGCTCGAGACCGACGGCCGCCTGCCGTCCGGCGACCGGCTGTCGGAGGCGATTACCCGCACCGACCTCGAGACCGGCGGCTATGCCGCCTATTACATGGTCAATTGCGCGCACCCGACCCATGTCGAGCCGGCGCTGGCCGAGCCGGGACCCTGGCGCGACCGCCTGCGCGGGCTGCGCGCCAACGCCTCGCGCCGCAGCCATGCCGAACTCGACGATTCAAGCGAGCTCGACGACGGCGACCTGGAAGAGCTCGGCGACGAATACCTGGCCCTGCACACGGTGCTGCCGCAGTTGAACGTGGTCGGCGGCTGCTGCGGCACCGACGAGCGCCATGTGGCCGCGATCGCGCGCCGCCTGACTGGCCGCGCGGGGGCACGCGGGGCGGCATGAGCTCGTCGTTTGCTCATCGTTCCTACGGTCTGTGGCGCGGCAAATAAATGCTGATGGTCGTGCCTTCCCCCGGCACGCTGGCAATGCGGATATGGCCGCCGCTTTGCTTCACGAAGCCATGCGCCATCGACAGCCCGAGGCCGGTTCCCTTGCCTTCGGGCTTGGTCGTGAAGAAGGGCTCGAAGGCGCGCTCCATGACCTCCGGCGGCATGCCTTCGCCGGTGTCGGATACGGCGATGAGCACGAACTCCCCCGGCTCGATCTCGGGGTCGGCGAGCGCGGCGGCGCTGCCGGCATCGAAGTTGGCGAGCGTGATGCTCACCTTGCCGGCGCCAGTCATGGCGTCGCGCGCATTGATGACCAGGTTCAGGATCACGTTTTCCAGCTGGTTGGGGTCGACCAGCGTGTTCCACAGCGCGCCGCCGGCGGGCCTGCGCACCAGTTCGATGGCGACCGACTCGCCGGCGGCGCGCTGCAGCAGGCTGTCCATGCGCGCAAGCAAGTCGCCAACGTCCACCACGCTCGGGTGCAGCGGCTGGCGCCGCGCAAAGGCGAGCAGCTGCGCCGACAGTTTCGTGCCGCGCTCGACCGCATCGAGGATGTTGCGCAGGCGTTTTTCCGGGTTGTTGCCGGACCTGAGCATCAGTTGCACGTTGGCGCTGATGATGTGCAGGATGTTGTTGAAGTCGTGCACCACGCCGCCGGTCAGCTTGCCGACCGCTTCCAGCTTTTGCGAGCTGCGCAGGATGGCGTCCATGCGCGTGCGCTCGGCTTCGTTGCGCTCGTACGACTGGCGCAACTCCAGCGTCATCGCCCGCGCCAGCTGCAGCGCGCGCCGGCGTTCGCTCGCGAGCAGCCAGACGACCAGGCTGAGCAGGAACCCGAGGCCGGCGCCGGTGACGGCGATCACGCGCAGGCGGCGGCTGTCGCGCCGCGCTTCGAAGGCCGGCGACGAGGCAATGTCGACCGTCCAGCGACGGCCCGAAATCGTCAGGGGAAGGGTTTGCCGGAACAGCGGGCGGCGCCAGGCGGTGGCGTCTTGCGAACGGAACAGCAAGGCTGCGGGAGCGGGATCCGGACCGAGACGGGCGCCGTCGTAGACGGCCACCTGCAGGTCGGCCGCATGGATGCCGCCGACGCCGCGCATCAGGTCGGCCATCCGGAATGGGGCATACACCCAGCCGACGATCGCGGCGCGGCGCTGTTCGACGCTTGCCGCCGGCATGCCGGAACGATACACCGGCACGTACATCAGGAAGCCGGGCTGCGCATTGCGGCCCTCCTGCAGCAGCACCACCTTGCCCGACAGGGCCGCGGCGCCGCTGTCGCGCGCGGCATCCATTGCCGCGCGGCGCACCGGCTCGCCATACATGTCGTAGCCGAAGGCGCGCAAGTTGCGGCCGGCGAAGGGCTCGATATGGGTGATCGACGTGTAGACCTCGCGCCCCGCTTCGAGCGTCACCCGGTAGTCCGTGAAGCCCTGCCTGCGTAGCGCCGCCTCGTGCGCCGCCAGCTGCTGGCGGGGGATGATGCTGGCCACGCCGAGCGCCTCGATGCCGGGGAAATGCTCCTGTAAATTCTGGATCTGGAAATAGTCGGCGAACTCGCCCCGGCTGACGTCGACCCGTCCGCGCATGAAGCCGCGCGTGCCGCGCAGCACCTGCTCGTAGACCGCCATCCGGCGCACCATGCTGGTGGCGAGGTCGCGCGCGCGGTACTCGAACTGGGCCGCGAGGCTGGCGTCTTCGTCGCGCCGCGCACTGCTCCAGTCGACCCAGGTGATCGCCAGCGATACCAGGAAAACCAGTCCGGCCAGCACCAGGGGCCCCCATCCCCGTTCGGCAGGTGAGCCGGGGATGGGGCGGGTCTCGTCGGGTTCTGGACGCTGCATGTAGTCTGGAGTCGTAGGCGGCGCTGGTCGCGGCGATAGTGGTGGGAAGTCCCCGGGCCGGGCGATCCCTGGAGAGCGGCTGGGACGCCAAGCATACCGGGCGATCCTGCCCGGCGGCGCACGGATGGGGCAGCAGCGCGGCGCTCCATGCTCCAGGCCGCCGGTGCTACAATCGGCCACCGAATGAACCCATCCTTTTCCATCCTGCGCCACCGCCCGTTTTCCGCCCTGGCCGGCGCCGCGCTGCTGCTGCTGCTGTGGGCCGCGCTGGCGCCCCTGCGCGAACCGAGCCACGAGCGCAGCTTCACCTTCCCGCGGACGGGAACGGGCCAACGTGCCCTCGCCCTGCCCAGGGAGCTGCGCCTCACCCTCGGCGTGCAGGACGTCCTGCTGCTGCGCAACCTCGACCGCAGGCCCCACGTGTTCGGCCCCTTGCAACTGCGCCCCGGCCAGGAAGTGCGACTGCCGTTCGAATACGCGGGTAGCTTCCCCTATGCCTGTCCGGACGTGGCCGGCGGCACGCTGCTGGTGCGCGTCGTGCGCCTGCCGGACCCGGGCTGGGAACGCCTGCGCTGGCGCCTCGGCGGATTCGCCCATGCGCTGCGCGCGCTCCCCCTGGTGGCACCGCAAGACTGATGCGGGAGGGAAGTCCGGCCCGCGCAGGGGCCGGCGCGCCGCTCCATGCGCGGGGCAATCGTGCTGCGGTCCGGGGTGCGCTTCTGTCATGATGGGGCATGGCCTCGATTTCCCTTCCACTGTTCCCATTGAGCACGGTGCTGTTCCCGGACGGGGTGCTGCCGCTGCAGGTGTTCGAGGCGCGTTACCTCGATATGGTGAGCCGCTGCCTGACCGAGGACACCCCGTTCGGCGTGGTCCTGCTCACGCAGGGACACGAAGTGCGCACGCGTACGAGCGAGCCCGAGCGCTTCGTCGAAGGCGGCACCCTGGCCACCGTGTGCGACACCGCCGCCACCACGCCGGGCCTGCTGCAAGTCGTCTGCCGCGGCGGCGCCCGCTTCCAGGTGAAATCGTCGCAGCAGCGCCTGAACGGCTTGTGGATGGCCGAGGTCGACCTGGTCGAAGACGACCATCCGGTGCGCATCCCGTCCGAGCTGCAGGGCGCCGCCGATGCGCTCGACCGCGTCCTGGCGTCGCTGCACGACGTACCGCAGGAGCGCTGGCCGGTGCAGCCGCCTTTCCGGCTCGAAGATTGCGGCTGGGTCGCCAACCGCTGGTGTGAACTGCTGCCCCTGCCGAACAGTCAAAAGTACAACTTGCTGATGCTCGACAATCCCGTGATCCGGCTCGAGTTGTTGCACGACGTGCTGGATGAACATGGCCTGATTACTTCCTAGCGCCCTGCCATGAAATTTTCTGACGAACTCCTGATTGCTTTCGTCAACGGCGAGCTGGCCGAGCCGGCCCGTGCGGCCGTCGACCGCGCGGTACGCGCCGACCCTGCCATTGCCGCGCGCGTCGCCGGCCACCGTGCCCGCCGCAACTGCGTCTACGGCGTGGTCGCGGGCGGAAGGGATGGCGGCAGCCAGACGCAGGCGCATGGGTGCGCCCCCGGCGCCAAGGTCGTGCAGCTCGATACCGTGCGCGCGGCCCGCAGCGCACCTTTGCCGGCGCACTTGCCAAGTCAAGTGCAACCGCCCCAGCCGTCCTGGACACGGCGCCATGCCCTGGCCGTTGCCGCCGCACTCGCGGGCGGGCTGCTTCTTGGGGGCTTCGGCTGGCGTGCCTGGCAGGGCGAAGCGGAACTGGCCTCGCTGAGCGGCGCCGACGGCGCCCTCGTGGCCCGCGGCCACCTGGCCACGGCACTGAGCGCGCAGCTCGCCAGTCCCGGGCCCTCCGGGCGGGTGCGCATCGGCATCAGTTTCCTGGCCCGGGACGGCAAATACTGCCGCAGCTTCGTGATGGACACGACGGCCGGTCTCGCCTGCCGCGACGGCGCCCAATGGAAGATCCCCGTGCTGGTCCAGGGCGCCGCCGGCACGGCCTGGCTGGACGGCAGCGTGCCGCCGCCGCCGGTCCTCGACGCCATCGACGCCCGCATTGCCGGCACCCCCCTGAACAACGCCGCCGAGCGCGCGGCGCAGGCCCGCGGCTGGAAGCGGGACGGCTAGGGCGCCTGGTTTGCGACACCCTACGGGTCTGCGCATCGGTTTCGACGGGTTATGCGCATCCGTTTCGATCACCCGGCAGCGCACACGATTCCATATACACTGCGATCGATTTCAGGTAACCTTGAGGGCGATATCTTGTATCTCTACGTTTGCGCCCGTGTTGACCGGTGCAGCGTGCCCATCGTGCCGGCCCCGAACCGACCCCCAGTCGTGCCCCAGTCGGCGGCCAGCCAGCCCTTCCAGGAGTTGTCAAAATCGGCCACGCCTGCTGGGTCAGGCCCGTCGAGGCGACGCTTCCGCGTAGAGCAATTGATTTAATGCCCGGAAAGAATAATGTCTGAAACACCGATGAACAACGACGCTGCGGCACTGCCGGACGTCGCGATGCCGAGCGTGGCGACGCCCGGCGCTGTCGAACCCACCGTGTGCTTTGCCGATTTCGGCCTGGCGCCGGAAATCCTGCGAGCCCTCACCGACCAGGGCTACGTCCATCCGACCCCGATCCAGGCCCAGGCGATTCCCGTCGTGCTGCAGGGCCGCGACGTCATGGGCGCCGCCCAGACCGGTACCGGCAAGACCGCCGGCTTCTCGCTGCCGATCATCCAGCTGCTGCTGGCCCACGCCAGCAGCAGCATGTCGCCGGCGCGCCATCCGGTGCGCGCCCTGATCCTCACGCCGACCCGCGAACTGGCGGTGCAGGTGGCCGAGAACGTCAAAGCCTACTCGCGCCACACCCCCTTGCGTTCGACCGTCGTCTTCGGCGGCATGGACATGAAGGGCCAGACCGTCATCCTGAAGGGCGGCGTCGAGATCGTGATCGCGACCCCGGGCCGCCTGCTCGACCATATCGAGCAGAAGAACGTCAGCCTCGGCCAGGTGCAGATGCTGGTGATGGACGAGGCGGACCGCATGCTCGACATGGGTTTCCTGCCGGACCTGCAGCGCATCATCAACCTGCTGCCGAAGAAACGCCAGAACCTGATGTTCTCGGCCACGTTCTCGCCGGAGATCAAGAAACTGGCGAACAGCTTCCTGCAACAGCCGGTGCTGATCGAAGTGGCGCGCAGCAACGCCACCGCCGAGAAGGTCACGCAAATCGTCTACAAGGTCGACGAAGAGCAAAAGCGCGACGTGGTCGAATTCCTGATCCGCCAGCGCGAGCTGAAGCAGGTGATCATCTTCTCGAACACCAAGATCGGCGCCTCGCGCCTGTCGCGCCACCTCGAGCAGACCGGCATCAAGGCCTCGGCCATCCACGGCGACAAGACCCAGCAGGAACGCATGGCCGCACTCGAAGCGTTCAAGCAGGGCGAGATCGAAGTGCTGGTGGCGACCGACGTCGCCGCGCGCGGCCTCGACATTTCCGACCTGCCGTGCGTGATCAATTACGATTTGCCGTACAACGCCGAGGATTACGTGCACCGCATCGGCCGTACCGGCCGCGCCGGCGCCTCCGGCGACGCATTGTCGGTGTATTCGGACAAGGACGAGCGCCTGCTGGTCGATATCGAAAAGCTGATCAAGCAGGACATCACCCGCGGCGAACTGGCCGGCTTCACGCCGCGTGCGCGCGGCCGCGACGTTGAACGCGGCGAGCGCAGTGAGCGTCCGCAACGCGGCGAGCGTGTCGAACGTGGCGGCGAGCGTACCGAGCGTCCGCCGCGCCGCACCGAAGCCGAGGCCCGCCCCGAGCGTGCAGCGCGCAGCTATGGCGCCGGCCCGCTGCCGCGCCGCGAGAAGGTCGATCCGTGGTTCCTCAAGCCGTATGAGCCGACCAATGCGCCGCGCCGCGAAGCGGCCACGGACGCATCGAATGGTCCGGCCAAGCCGAAGCAGAAAATCGCCGCCTTGCTGGGCGGGCTGCCGAAACCGCAGCAGTCATAGCGCAACCCGGATCCTGCCCGGCCCGCCTGCGGCTGCGGCAAGATCGAACCCGGCGCAAACTCAACGCAAGCTCAACGAGACCGCGCCCGCTCCGCCTGCGGTCCCGGCAGTATCGCGCGTACCTGCGACAGCGGCTCTTCCTGCCGGTAGGGCTTGCCGAGGATGTCGAGCCGCTGCGCCTGCGGGGCCGACCGCAGCTCGTCCATGTAGCCGGTGGTGATCAGGATGGGCATGGCGGGCCGCTGCTTGCGCACCTGGTCGGCAAGTTGCAGTCCGTTCATTCCGCCCGGCATCAGCACATCCGTAAACACCAGGTCGATCCCGTCGCCGTCTTCGAACAGCTGCAGGGCCCGATGGCCGGCGCCTGGCTGGCGCTCGCCTTGACACCTTGATGCTGTGATGCCTCGCTCGTGGTCCTGGCGCCGGCGATGCCGGTGCCAGGACGGGAGCCTTATGCGACGCTTATGCGGAGGCGGCCGCGGCGCCCATGGGCGCCGGACCGGCGGGGGAGGCCTGGCGCGCGCCGTAGCGGGCGGCGTACAGCGACGTACTGACCAGGCAGGCGCCGATCGACCAGTAGACATAGCGGAAGTCCGGCGCGGTACCGATCAGGATGAACGGCGACGAGTACAGGAAGCCCGACAGCAGCAGGAGGAAGATCGCTACGTTATGCGTGCTGCACGAGCGCCAGACGCGAAACATCGAGAACATGAGCAGCAGGGTGTTGACTACGATCCAGAAGCCGTTCGTGAACAGGATGCCCAGCACCGGGTTGGTGCGCAGCGCCAGCATCATGCGGTCGAACAACAGGAAACCGGCATCCTTGGTAAAGCCGAACTCGGCCGCTAGCGGGGTCGGGTCGTTGACGAACACCAGCCAGGTCGGCGTGAACAGCGCGCCAAAATGGTAGAGGCGGTGCTGCAGGTATTCCATCGGGTGGGCACTGACGGCCTCGAACCAGTAGCTCGACAGCTGGGCCCAGCTACCGTCGCCGCGCAGTTCTTCCAGCAGCGGCGTACAGCTCAGCCATACGCGGTCCCAGCCAGCCGGATCGTAGCAAGTCTGGAGCGAGGCGAGCGTATAGGTTTTCGATGCCGGCAGCAGGTATTGCTGCGTCTGCAAGGACATGCCGATCAGGTCGAAGACGAAGAGGGTCGAGCTCGGCGAGGTAGGCGCCGGTTGGGCAATCAGTTTCACGATGTGATAGGCCAGGAACAGCAGCACCAGGTACAGCACGCTGCCGCGCGCGGCCAAGCGCAGGAAGCCGGCGCCGGTACGGGCGCTGTCGCGCTGGAATGCGTACAGCGCCAGCACCATCAGCGGCAGGCCGGAGAAGATCGAATTATGGCGCCCGAGCGAGCCGATCAGGATGAGTACGGCAACCCCCGCAAAGGCAGGCGCGCTCATGCGGCGGCCATGGGCCAAGCTCGAGAAGGTGAGGGTGAAGGCCAGCAGGAAGAGGTTGAAGACGAATACGTCCTTCCAGATGACGCCGGCGTAATTAAGCAGCAGCGGCGAGAAGGCGCAGGCGAGCAGGAGCACGGCGGCGCCCTTGCCGGCAGTGGCGGCTAGGGTGCGCGCAAGCATGAAGAATGAACCCCAGTACAGCGCCGCGAAGGCAAGCATCATTGGCGCCGGTCCATCCATGAACTTGATCATCACGCTCCAGAAAAGCGCCATGATGGGTGGATGGCCGTCGGAGAAGCTGAAGGACCGGGTTTGCATCAGCTGGAAATCGGAGTCGGGCGTCGTCAATCCTGGATAGAACAGGGAAAGGGTCAGCGCGAAACCGCCCAGGGCCGCTGCAAACAGCAGGAAGGGGGCAAGGCGAGAAGAGCGGAACATGTGTTTCCTAAAAGCGTGGAATGGATACCGGGCACCGGGCGTTGTCCACCGCATGCGATCGCAGTTTGCCGATGATCGGCCAACATGTCCCGGCAGCTGGCTTGCCGGACAGGCGCCCTTCGAACTCACAAAGCCTTATTTGCACTTCGTAAAAAAAAGTATTCTAAACCAGCAGGCTCTGGTTGAGAACAGATACGTACGGGTGAGCGTGGATACGACGCCCGGCAACGGCGCTAGCGGGGCTGCGCCGCCGTGCGGAATACATACTGTTTGACCAGGTGGTACTTGGCGACATAACCGATGGCCAGGCCGATGACGCCGTCCGTATAGCGCATCGTGGCCGTGGCGAACAGGTGCTCGAAGGCCAGTTCGACCCCCACAAGATGCAGGTCGTCGCCACGGTGCCGACGGCCATCGACAGCAGCACTGCGTACGGGCCGGCATAGGCGCGCATGGCCAGGTCCAGGGCCCCGATGTCGATGCCGGTGGCGACCACAGCCAGGAGCGCGTACATGGAGGCGAGTTTTATGGCTGGGCCGATCCGTTATCAAGGTCGTAAGTCGGGCGAATCGTACATTAGGCATCGCCGGGCCGGTTTGCGGGCGGGCCGGGCGTCCGGGCGTCCGGGGAAAATACATGACTGAGGCTTTTTCATGCTCTAAAATGAGAAGCTACTCTGCCGGTGCAGGCTGCGGCGCCGGCGGCCCCAAATCGATTTCCCAGAAAAACCCAATGAACAATGGTGTGAACTTCGCGGCGACGCATGGCACGTACGACCTCGTTAACCGCGTCAAGGGCGGCGACGCGCATGCGTGCGATACGCTCGCACAGGGCCTGCTGGCCAACGACGGGGCGCTCCTGCACGCCCTGCAGGAAGACCGCGGCGGCGCGCTGGCGGCGATCCGCCTGCTCGCCGATGGCGCCAGGCCGGCGCTGTTCGCGCTGCTGGCGCGGCTCGAAATCGCCCGCGACGACACCGAACTGATGGGCGCGGCGATCGATGCGGGGCTGGGCGGCAATGCCGCACTGACCCACCACTGGATCGCCGACTACGACATCGTCGGGCAGCGCCTCGAGATGATCCGCAGCGTCGTGCTGCCCTACCTCGACGCGCACTGCCCGCACAAGACGCTGTTTCGCGCACTCAAGGAATACGAAGCGCGCGCACTCGCGCTGAACCTGCCGCTGCTCGATCCGCTGCATTTGTATGCGGCAATCGACGCCTCGCACAGCGGCGAGCCCGGACTGGCCCCGGCCCCGGCCGACCCCGGCGTGCGCGCCGGTACGACCCGGCTGGTGTTGCCGAACGCGGTCTTCAACGCCGTGTTGCGCCTGGCCTGGACCAACCAGGAGTATGTCTTCGACCTGTGCGACCGCTATGACCCGGAAGAATTCGTGGCGCTGCTCGGGACGCTCGACCGGGTGGTCCCGGTCTACCTGATCCCGACCCACCTCGGCTACCCGATGGGCGGCGGCGAAAGTTTCCTGCACCAGACCTGCCGCATCCTGAGCGAATTCGCCGTCAAATGCGTCTGGCAGAGTTTCCTCGACCCGGCAACGGGCTGGTACGCCAGCGCTTCGCTGACCCATACGCCGTACTACATCGACGTCCGCCATGCCGGCGGCTGCAGCAAGGAAGCAATCGAGCTCGCGGTCGACGAATTCCACCCGGACCTGATCCACGCGCAGGGCGGCACGGGCGACGTCGCCATGGAGATCGCCCAGCAGCAGCGCTTGACGACGCTGATCGGCTACCATTTCTGGCACGGCCTGGTCGACCTCGGCGCGAGCGGCAACAAGCACATCCTGGATAATCTCGACGAGCACAAGCTGCGCGAGGGGGCGCCGCCGTCATCGCGCCTGGTGCACAAGTATGTCGCCTCCGAATTCATGCAGGAGGTCTGCACGCGCCTGGGCAGCAAGGAAAAACTGAAGGTGATCCATCCGATTTCGGATGCCGCGCAGTTCCTGGCCCAGCGCGACGACCTCGGCAAATACGTCCTGCAGGTCAATGTCGTCCCCGGCAAGGGCGGCGGCATCTTCCTCGACTGCGTGAAGGCGCTCGGGCACGAGATCCCGTTCATGGGCGTGCAGAGCGAGCCGGGCGAGTCGGGATTCTTCGTCGAGCTGGCCAATGAGATGGCCGCGCGCCCGCAGTGCGTGCTGACCTCGTACGGCAATGTGCGCGAGTTCTACCGCAGCGCACGCATCGTGATCGTGCCGACGCTGGTGGACGAGACCTTCTGCCGGGTGGCCTTCGAAGCGGCCATGAACGGCATCCCGGTGCTGTGCACGGCCAACGGCTACCTGCCGTCGATGCTCGGCGACACCGGCGTGTTCCTGCCCGAAGACCCGGCCGAATGGGTCGACTGCATCCGCACGCTGTACCATGACGAAGCGCGCCTGCGCCAGATCGGCGAGGCCCAGCGCACGCGCCTGGCGCGCATGTTCGGCAGCGACTTCGGCGACTTCATCGGCTCGGCGATGGGCCTGATCGACAATGCGGCCACGCGCAACATCGGCATCTTCACTGTCTGGGGCGACCTCGGCCTTGGCAACCTGAGCCACGGTCATGCGCGCCTGCTGCGCAGCGCCGGCTACCGCGTCCATATCTTCTCGTTCCAGCCCTACGCCGCGATCGGCAAGGGCCTGGTCAAGCAACAGGACCCGGCGGACTGGAGTGTCCCTGAAAACGCCGACTCGGTGTATTACTCGTTCAACCACCGCGAAGAAGTGTCGGCCTACGAACTGACCCAGTTCGTGCTGGCGCACGACATCCATACGCTGCTGGTGCCGGAAGTCTGCTGGCAGCCGAACTGGGACCGCCTGTTCGAGATGCGCGTGAACCGCCTGAATGTGTGCAGCATCCCGATGATCGAGATCGTCATCCGCGAGGAGATCCCGCACCACAACCGCTTGAGCACGACCTTCTACTGCACCCGCCTGTCGGAGCAGGCCCTGAGCGCGGCAGGCGTGCATAACGGCGCCTTCCTCGGCTACGGCCAGGGGCGGCCGCTCCCGCCCGAGCGTGTCGCGGCCAAGCGCGCGCGGCTGGCGCAGCGCCCGAAGATCCGCTTCCTGCACGTCGCCGGGCACAACCCGAGGACGCGCAAGAACACGCCCCAGGTGATCGAGGCGTTCTCGAAGGCGCTGGCTCTGCGCGACGACATCGAGCTGACCGTCACCTCGATGGACCCGATCGACAGCTATTACCCGGGCCAGATCCCGGCGGGCATCACCGTGGTCGACCGCAGCCTGGGCCGCAACGAGATCCTCGACCTGTACGAGGAACACGACGTCAGCATCCAGGTGTCCTCGCACGAGGGCCTGGGACTCGGCTTCTACGAGTCGATCTCGCGCTGCACGCCGGTGCTGTCGCTCGATGCGCCGCCACACAACGAGATCGTGCTCGACGGCGAAACCGGCTGGCTGATCGCGGCGCGCCCGCTTCCGATGCCCGACAACGACCGCTCGATCGTTTCGGCATGGCAGTTCGACACCTTCGCCCTGACCGAACGCATCCTGTCGCTGCGGCGCGAGGAGATCGACCATGTCACCGCCTCGAGCGCGCATGTGTTCATGAAGCGCTTCGACGAAGTGGCGCAACTGACGCGCTTCCTGCAGGTACTTCCACGCAGCCATATCGTGCCGGCGGCGCTGCCTGACGCCGCGCCGGTGCCGCAGCCGGAAGCGGCAAGCTTCGACAGCCAGCTTGCGCCCGCCGTCGTGGCAGCGGCGCCGGCGACGGAAGCCGCGCCTGCGACGTCGCCGGCGCCCGCGCGCCACTCATTCAAGACCCGGGTCAAGATCGTGCTGTACAAGGCGCTGCGGCGCGGCTATCACCTGGCCCGGCCGCTGACGCGCCGCATCGGCCAGCGCCTGCGCGCCGCCACGGTCGATGCGACCCAGGATCTGCGCCAGCAGATGCAGGCGCTGTCGGGAGCGCAGGCGGCCCAGAACCAGGAACTGTTCATCATCGCGCGCACCTTGCATCAGGAGGTGCGCACGCTGGCCGATTCCGGGCTGCGCCAACACAAGGTGCTGGCCGACGCCCAGCGCGAGCAGGAACGCGGCCTGGCCGGCCTGCTGAGGGAAGCCGGCGCCAGGCAGGCGCAGATGCTGGCCCGGCTGACAGGCGGCATCGACGCCTTGGCGCAGCGAGTCGACGGCGAGCAGCACGAGCTGGGCCTGCTGCGCCGCGACGTACGCTTCATGAAAGACCGCATGGCCAGCTATGCCGGTCCCGATACGGTGCTCACTTACCTGCGCGACGAAAGCCCGCTGTTCGTCAACACCGGCGACCTCGGCTGCCCATCCCCGATCGTCAATGGCGGCGTCTGGGAGCCGGAAAACCTCGACGTGCTGCTGAGCTTCGTGAAGGACGACACGGTCTTCCTCGATGTCGGCGCCAACGTCGGTTACTTCGCGATCGCCGTCGGCAACCGTCTCGGGCGCGCCGGCCGGGTGCACGCATTCGAACCGCACGCCGGGCTGGCCGGACTGATCGAACGCAGCGTGCACCTGAACAGCCTGGAGCCGACCGTGACGCTCTGGCAGTGCGCTGTCTCGGATGCCGAAGGCACGCTCGACCTGTTCTATCCGGACCGCCACCTCGGCCAGGGCACCGCCAGCCGCGACATCGACGTTCCGGGCAAGCACGTCACGGTGCGCTCGCGCCCGGTCGACGCGCTGCTGGCCGGTGTCGAGGCGGTCGACCTGGTGAAGATCGATGTCGAAGGCCATGAGCTGCCCGTGCTGCGCGGCATGCAGGCCTTGCTGCGGCGCTCGCCCCAGGTCAAGCTGCTGTTCGAAAAGCTGGGTGCGGATGATGGGGGCAATACGGACAATGCCGCCATCGCCGCGTTGCTGGGCGAACTCGGCCTGTCGCTGTACGGAGTCGGCCCCAACGCGACGCTGGTGCCGCTGGACAAGCCGGGCTACGCGACCTGGATCGGCGACGTGCTGGCGGCGCCGGCGGCCGCCGTCGACCGCCTCGACCGGCGCAGCTTCTCGGTCTACCCGGGCCAGCTCTCGGGCGCAGGCACGTCGCACGGTGCGCTGGCGCGCTACCAGGCGCAGCACGAAGGCATCGTGTTCTTCGGCCCCGACTGGTTCCTGCAGGCCGGTACCTGGGAACTGCGCCTGCACGGCGAACTGCACGCGCCGCTGCGCCTGGTGCTGGTCGAAGAGCACGAGCGGGTGCTGGCCGAATGCGTGCTTGAGCCGGGCGCGGCGGTGTCCAGTTTCAGGCTGGAGCATGATGTCGCCCATGTCGAGCTGCGCGCTTCGCTCGCGGCGGGCGCCGCGGTCGACCTGGAGCGCATCGCGTTCCAGCGCATATAAAACAAGAGTATAAAAAAGAAAGCGGGCTCCGAGAGGGGCCCGCTTTCTTTGCGCTGGAACTTAATCAGGCGACGATGTCGCCGAAGTAATACGGCAGCACCTCGTCCGGCGTGCCGTCCATGCGGATCCTGCCGTGCTCCAGCCACAACACGCGGTTGCAGGTTTTCAGGATCAGGTCACGCGAGTGGCTGGCCAGTACCAGGATGCTGGTCGTCTGCACCAGTTCCGTCAGGCGCTCTTCGGCCTTGTGGGTGAAACCCTGGTCGCCGACCGACAGCCATTCGTCCATCAGCAGGATGTCGGGCCGGACCATGGTCGAGACTGAAAACGCCAGGCGCAGGTGCATGCCGCTCGAATACGTCCGCAGCGGCATGTCGATGAAGTCGCCCAGCTCGGAAAAATCGATGATCTCGTCGATGCGCTCGTTCATCTCCGCCTTCGAAATGCCCAGCAGCGCGCCGCGCAGGTAGATGTTTTCGCGGCCGCTCGCTTCCGGGTCGATGCCCAGCGAGATGTCGATCAGCGAGCCGATCTCGCCTTCGATGCGGGCGCTGCCTTCGGACGGGGTGTACACGCCGCTGAGCAGGCGCAGCAGGGTGCTCTTGCCGGCGCCGTTGTGCCCGACCAGGCCGAGCCGCGTGCCGTCCTCCAGCGAAAAGCTCAGGTTCTCGAGCGGGCGCACCACGACCCGGCCCTGCGGGTCGGAGGCGATCTGGCCGCCGGTGGCGACCTGGAGCAGGCGTTTCTTGAGCGAGCGCCCGCTCGCGTTATAGATCGGGATGTCGACCGATACCTTGTCAAATTGAATGAATGCCATGATGGTCTTTGAATTGCAGCCGATTGCAGCCGATTACAGCCAATAAGCGATGCGGTTCCGGAAGCGGCCGAAGAACGCGACCGCGCAGGTCCAGCCGATGACGGCGAGGGCGATCGACACGGTCCAGTTCATGGTCGAGGGCAGTTGGCCGAGCAGGGGAGCCCGCACGATCTCGATCATGTGATAGAACGGGTTGGCGTCGAGCAGGAACATCCCGGCACGTTCCGGAAGCAGCTTCGGCAGCCACATGATCGGTGTCAGGTAGAACACGACCTGCAGCACGCTGTTGACGATGTTCGGCAGGTCGCGGTAGCGGGCGCACAGGATGCCCAGCATAAGCGCGATCCATGCCAGGTTGAGGATGGTGAGGGCCAGCGCCGGGATGCTGAGCAGGGCCAGCCAGGTCAGCGGCTTGCCGACCGCCAGCAGCACCAGCGGAAAGATGACGATGTTGTGGCCGAGGATGAGCAGGTTGCGCCAGATCATGCGCAGGATGTGCACGAACAGCGGGATCGGCAGTTGCTTGACGATCGCTTCGGCCGAGATGAAGCCCATGCTTCCTTCCGCAATGACCGTCGACATGAAACTCCAGAGGATGGTGCCGATGGCCAGGAAGGGGAAAAACTCGTACAGCGGCGCCTTGAAGATCTGGCCGAACACAACGCCGATCGTCGCGATCATCACGGCCATGCCGATGGTGATCCAGAACGGCCCCAGAGCCGAGCGGCGATAGCGCTGGCGTACGTCCTGCCAGCCCAGCACGCCCACCAGGTGGTGGCGCTTCAGGGCGGAGACGATGTCGGCGAGGGCGGGCAAGGAATGGCTGTTACGCATTGCTTCAAATTAGGCACATGAAAGGAAGGCATTTTAAACTGCCGAGCGTGCAGGAGGGCGTTTTTCTCGCATGCAGTGCTTGGGTCAATCATCCTGCGTCCCTGCCCTTCGTCGCCGGGGCGGGTAGGCCGGCCTGCTTCCGTTTGGCATTTGAACTATCTTCAGCAATAATAGTGGCACTTTTTGTCGCAAAGGCGCATCAGTATGGTACCCAGTGACGCAATTGGCGTCGTCATCCCCAGTTTTCGCGTGACCCGACATATTCTTGGCGTAATCGCTGGCATGGGTCCCGAAGTCACCCGAATCTATGTGGTGGACGACAAATGCCCCGACGGTTCGGGGGCCCTCGTGCGCCGCGAATGCACCGATCCGCGCGTGATCGTGATCGAACATGCCGAGAACCAGGGTGTGGGCGGGGCCGTGATGACCGGCTACCGGGCAGCGATCGCCGACGGCATGGACGTGATCGTGAAAGTCGACGGCGACGGCCAGATGGATCCGGGCCTGATCCCGCAATTCGCCGCCCCGATCCTGCGCGGCGAAGCCGACTACGCCAAGGGCAACCGGTTTTTCGACCTCGAACAGATCCGCGCGATGCCGCCGATGCGCCTGTTCGGCAATGCGATCCTGTCGCTGATGACGAAACTGTCGTCGGGATACTGGGACCTGTTCGACCCGACCAACGGCTTTACCGCGATCCATGCCGATGCCGCGCGTCACCTGCCGTTCTCGAAGATCAGCCGCCGCTATTTCTTCGAGACCGACATGCTGTTTCGCCTTAATACCCTGCAGGCGGTCGTGGTCGACGTGCCGATGGATGCGAGCTATGGCGACGAGGTGAGCAACCTCAAGATCTCGAAAATCGTCACCGAATTCATGGTCAAGCACGTCCGCAATTTCGGCAAGCGCATCTTCTATAACTATTACCTGCGCAATATGTCGCTGGCGTCGATCGAGCTGCCGCTCGGGCTGCTGCTGTTCACGGTCGGCAGCGTCTATGGCGCCATCCATTGGGCCGAATCGGCACGCGCCGGTATCGAAACCCCGGCCGGTACCGTGATGCTGGCGGCGGTGCCGATGCTGATGGGCATGCAGCTGATCCTGGCCTTCCTCGCCAACGACATCGCGTCGGTGCCGAAGCGTCCCCTGCACAAGAAAAAGTTCGGTTACCGGCGCCTGGCATGCCGCGACTGACGCTGCCGTCGCCGCAGTTCCTGGTCTTCGTTGCCGGCGGCGGCCTGAGCGCGCTCGTCGACATCGGCCTGATGCAGTTGCTGATCATGCAGGGCGCCGATGCCTTCCTGGCTACGTCTGCCGGCTTCGCCGCCGGCCTGTGCGTGAACTATGCGTTCCACGCGAAAGTGACCTTCAAAAATGTGGCCAGTCCGGCAACCCTGGCGCGTTTCCTGTGCGTGGTCGGCATCAACTACGGCTTGACGATGGCCCTGGTCGCGCTGTCGCTGGCACTGGTGGACATGGCGCTGCCGGGCAAGCTGTTGTCCTTGCCGGTCGTGGCCGTGAACGGTTTCTTCCTGAGCAAACACTGGATATTCAAATGATGGAGTTTGTCCCGATCAAGTTCGACGCAGCGTCCCTGGCCGAATACAGCGCCCTGTTCGCGGCCTGCTTTCCCGACGGCAGCCGCTTCACGACCGACTACCTGGCCTGGCTCTACCTGGGCAATCCGGATGGCCGCGCCTTCGGTTTCGATGCGCGCGAGGGCGGCCAGGTGGCCGCGCACTACGTCTGCGTGCCGGCCATGGTGCGCATCGATGGCGAACCGGTGCGCGTCCTGCTGTCGCTGAACACCGCGACCCATCCGCAATTCCAGGGCAAGGGCCTGTTCACCAAACTGGCCGCAATGACCTACGAGGCAGCCGCAGCGCAGGGCTTCGCCGCCGTCTACGGCGTGGCCAACGCGAACAGCACTCCCGGGTTCGTGCGCAAGCTCGGCTTCCAGCTGGTGCGCCCGCTCGACGCCCTGGTCGGTGTCGGCCCGGTCGGGGCCGCCCCTGACAGGCAGGCGCGTCCGCCCGCGTTTGAACGGGTCTGGACCGAAGTGGCGCTCGACTGGCGCTGCGCCAGCCCCTACAACCGCGTGCTGTGCCGCCGCCGCGGCCAGACCTTGCAGTTCCATGCCCCGGCCATGGGCAGGCTGGTGCATGCCTACGCGCAGCTCCCGCTGCCGGACGGCATCAGCCCGGCGCCAGGCGGCGCGCCGCTGTCCCCGCTGCGCCTCTATCTGGGCCTGATGCCGGACCACCTGCGCGCAACCGGCAGCTATGTCAGCATCCCCGGGCGCCTGCGTCCGTCGCCGCTGAACCTCATCTTCCGTTCCTTGTCGGTCCCCGGCAAGCAACTCGATCCGACGCTGATCAATTTCTCCTTCCTGGATTTCGATGCCTATTGAAGCCGCACCGGCAGGGCAGGTGTCGCTTTTCCTGTTTGCGCACCAGGACGACGAGTTCGGGGTGTTTCACGTGATCGAGCAATGCCGGCGCCAGGGCAAGCGCGCCGTCTGCGCCTACCTGACGCGCGGTGCCGACGGCGTGGCAGCGCGCCGCAACGCCGAGTCGCGGAAGGTACTGGCCAGCCTTGGCGTGGACGAGCGCGACATTGTTTTCGCAGGCGACGAACTCGGTATCGACGACGCCTGCCTGCATGCGTCGCTCGATGCGGCGGGGGCCTGGATAGCGCGCTGGATCGGCGCGTTCGACGCGGTCGAGCGCATCCATGTGACGGCCTGGGAAGGCGGGCACCACGACCACGATGCCTTGCATGCGCTGACGGTGCGCGTGGCTGACCGGCTCGGCTTGCTGCCGCGCGTGCGCCAGTTCGCCCTGTATCATCGCCACCGCCGGCCGGGCCCCCTGTTCCGGGTGCTGTCCCCACTTGCCGCCAACGGGCCGGTCGAGTCGCAGCCGATTCCGTTCGCCCGGCGCCTGGTCTATCTGCGCCTGTGCCTGCGTTATCCGTCGCAAGCGGTGACCTGGGTCGGGCTGTTTCCCTTTGTTTTCGCGCACTACGCGCTGCGCGGCACCCAGGACTTGCAGGCAGTGAGCCTGGAGCGTCTGCGCGCGGCGCCGCATCCCGGCACGCTGTACTACGAACGCCGCGGCTTCTACAGCTGGGACAAACTCAGGCGCAAGCTGGACGGCTGGCGGCCCGCCGCCTGAGCCGCGTCCTGTGACTATTCCCAGGCATGTTGCGCGGCGCCCGCCGTGCCAAGCTGCGCCAGCACCTGTCGCGCCAGCGCCGCGCCGGGCGTGCCGTCCTGCGCGTCGCAGCGTTGCAGCGTCACGCCACGCGCCTGCCACGCCGGCGGGAAGTGCGGCGCTTCGGTGCCGGCGGCCAGCAGGATGTCCCCCGCGCCTGCGTCGGCGACCGTGTCTTCGATCAACAGGTCCGCGCGTCCCAGCAGGGTCAACGTAAAACGCCGCGCGTAGTGGTAGCGCAGGCCATCATGACGCACGGGCTCGATGCGCCAGGGCGCCGGCGCCGTGGCCACCAGGGTGGCGATCAGGTCGCGTTGCGCCGCCGCTGCCGGGCTGTCCCCACCGGACGGCGCCAGGTGCGTGACGTCGACCAGCAACTGGCGCGCGCTGCTGCGTGGCCGGTTGGCGGCAATCGTCGCCGCCACCTGGAACAGGTCGCCCTCGGTACTGCCGGCCGCGCTCGCGGCAAGCTCGCGGATGAGGCCTTGCTCGCCCGCGACGGCACTGTCCCGGGCGAACGCCTCGAGCGCGTCGCGGTACAGGAGGCCGACCGGTTCCGGTGCGTGTGCCGCCATATGCGCCGCTGCCGCCACGCCCAGCCGCTCGCGCAGGCCGGCATCGCTGCAAACGTGTTCGATCGCGCCGCGTAATGCGGCGCCGCTGAAGGCGTCGTCGATGCGCAAGCAGGCATGCGCCGGCACCTCGGCCGCCGAGCCGTGGGCGTTGACGATGGTCGGCAGCCCATGGGCCAGGCAGTCGAGCACGCCGGCCGAGGTTTCGCCGCGCGAGCCGCGGCGCAACTGGATCCCGGCATCGGCCGCGGCCAGGTAAGTGCGATACAGCGCCTCGCTCGCGTACCCGGTGATGCGGATGCGGGGATGGGCGGCAATGCGCCGGCGCAAGTCGATCCCGAAATCGTCATTGCCCGCTTCGCCGACGAAGACCAGATGGCAGTGCGGGTGGCGCCCGGCCTCGCTGTCGATCCAGGCATCGACGATTTTGTCGTTACATTTGGTCGCCGCCAGCATGCCGAACGAGCACAGCAGGAAGTCGCCCTCGCCCAGCCCGAGTTCGCGCCGGGCGCCGGCCTTGTCGACGGGGCGGGGCAAGTTGCGCAGCAGCGGCAGGACGCGCCAGTCGCGTGGGAAATCCGGCCCGTACCAGCGCTGCGCCAGGTCGACCGAATGGCGGGAGTGGACGATGACGCCGCTTGCGCGGTCGAGCACTTTTTTATTGCACGGATAGGTATGACAGGAAACGCCGCGCCCCAGCTCCCGTTCCTCGACCAGTGCCTGGTAACCATGTGCCAGATACAGCATGCGGCAGTAGTGGTTCGGCAGCGGACTGGCGGCTTCGTCATGGTTGAGGACGCCGCTCAGGAAGAAATCATGCAGGACGACGACGCCCGGGTGGCGCTCGAGCAGGTCGAACATGTGGGTATGGAAGGTCGAATTCCCGAACTGGTAGACGATCCGGTCGAATTCGTGCGCATGCTGGTCGAACCAGTCGACGCTGCGCTGCGGGAAGTTCTCGCGTAGCGCGGGATCGGCTACCTGCTCCCGTTCCTGCGCCAGTATCAGTTCGATGTCGTAGTACTTGACCAGCTCCGGCAGCAGGTCCGCGCTGTAGCCGGCAATGCCCGAACGCTCGGGCGGCAGCGGCGAAACGTAGGCCAGGCGTGGGCGGGGCACAGGGGCAGCTACCGGCACGCTGGTGCGCTGCGCCGCGTCCCTGCGCCGCCCGGTTTCCTCGAAGGCGGCGATGGCGCGCTGCGCGCTCGCATCCCAGGAGAAGCGCCTTGCCTGTTCCAGGCCATGCGCGCGCAAGCCGGCCTGGCGCGCCGGATCGTTCAGGACAGCGGCGATCGCGGCGCCGATGGCGGGAACGCTGGTCGGGTCGAACAGGGCATCGGCGCGGCCGATCACTTCCGGGATGCTGCTGCTGTCCGATCCGATGACCGGGGCGCCGCAAGCCATGGCCTCCAGCGCCGGCAGGCCGAAGCCTTCGTGCAGGGACGGGAACACGAACAGGGCGGTGCAGTTGTACAGCGCAACCAGGTCGTCGTCGCTGACATAGCCGGTCAGGACCAGGTCATCCGCGGCCAGCTTGCACTTTGCCGCGAGGCGCTGCAGGCGTAGGCGGTCCGCGTCCTGGATACTGCACACGACGGCCAGCTGGTACTGGCGGCGCAGGGACGCGGGCAGCAGCGCATAGGCCTCGATCAGGCCCTCGATGTTCTTGCGGTAGTCGATGCCGCCGGTGTACATGATGAATGCGCGCCTCAGGCCAAGGCGCGCCAGCAGCGCGGCCCTTGCGGCGGGCGCCAGGTCGAGTGGACGGAACGCCGCGTCCACCGCCGACGAGATGTTCACCACCGCGTCCGGCGCCAGCCCGAGTTCGCCGATCGCTTCCTCGCGCGCATGGCCGGAGATGGCCAGCAGCAACTGCGCACGTTTCAGGTCCTCGAGCTTGCGGTAATACCAGCGCGCAATGTTAGGGTCGCCCAGGTAGCGCTCCTTGCGCAGCAGCGGAATCAGGTCATAGAGCGTGACGGCGGTGTCGAACGGGCCTTGCCCGCGCGGCACGGAGGTGACCGAGTTGTCGCTGAGGCCTTCGAACAGGCTGGCCACGTGCACGATGTCCGGCCGCAGGCTGGCCAGGTAGCGCTCGCGGATGCGCTCGGCGGCGAGGATGCGCCAGATATTGTTCGGGTCCGCCTCGGCGGCGGGCGCCGGCGTGGCATAGGTCGTGATGCTCGACTGCGGCACGAGTGTGTCGAACGCCTGCCGCAGCATGGTTATGCTGCCGGGGAAGCCCTCGTTCAGCACGATGCGCAGGTCGTGGCCGGCACTGTTGCGCGCCATGGCCAGTGCCAGCGCGATCGAATAACGGCCAATGCCACGGTGCATGCTGGAAGCCTGGCATGCCTGCAGGTCGAGGATGATGCGCATCAGGAGGGAACCTAGGGTTGGCGGGTGTGTTCCAGCGCGCGCCTGAGGTCATGCAGGATCTGGCGGGCGCCATCGGTAAGCTCGGCTTCGTCGGTCGGCAGGGTGGGCAGCACCTGCCAGTCGGTGCGGCGGGTGCGCGCCACCGCTGCGCGCATGCGGCCGGCGAGGCCGGGGAAGCGGAAGACCTGGCGCCGCAGGAAGCCGTCCAGGCGCGGGCGCGCGAGGATGAATCCGAGCACGGCCAGTGCGCCCGCCTTCAGTTTGCGGCGTGCATAGCGGCGCGCCCGGTCCGGCAGGGCGGGCGCGCCGGCAGGGCTGGTTGCGGGCGGTTGCGAAGGAGGACTCTGGGTCATCGGGTTACGGTTCAGCCCGGCTGGTCCGCGCAATGCGGGCACGACACCCCGTACACGTACTGCGGCGAGAGCTGTTCGCGCGGGGTGACGATCGCGCGGCAGGCGAAGCACTGGGTGGTGACGGTCGGCTCGAGCTTCGGGTTGAGCGCGGTGCGGTAGTCGAACACGAAGCAGTCGCCATGGTAGTGGGCGCCGCCGACGTCCTCGAAGTACTTCAGGATGCCGCCCTCGAGCTGGTAGACGTTGTCGTAGCCGATGTTCTGCATGTGGATCGCGGCTTTTTCGCAGCGGATGCCGCCGGTGCAGAAGGTAACCACGGTCTTGCCGGCGAAGTCGTCCTTGTGCGCGGCGATTACTTCCGGGAACTCGGTGAACTTGGCGATGCGGTAGTCGACCGTGTTATCAAAAGTGCCGACGTCGACCTCGAAATCGTTGCGGGTGTCGACCATCACGACCGGCTTGCCGGCGTCGTCATGGCCCTGGTCGAGCCAGCGCTTGAGCGTGTTTGGCGCGACCGAGGGCGCGCGGCCGAGTTCCGGCTTGATCAGCGGCATGCGCATGGTGATGATCTCGCGCTTGATCTTCACCAGCATGCGCTTGTGCGACTGCTCTTCCGAGTAGCTGTACTTGACGTCGATGTCGGCGAAGCGCGCGTCAAGCCGCAGCCAGGCCAGGTAGCCGTCGATGTCGGCGGGCAGGCCCGACAGGAACATGTTGATGCCTTCCGGCGTCAGCAGGATCGTGCCCTTCAGGTTCAGCTCCGCGCACAGCGCCTGGAACCGGGGGCGCATTTCCTCGGTGTCGTCGAAGGTGATGAATTTATAGGCGGCGATGTTGACATAGCGTCCGTCCGCCTGCGTGCTGGCGGCACCGGTCGCGGCCGCGTCGTGATGGGTGGTGGTGTGCATGATTGCCAAGTAGCTCAATTCTGGTCAACCGCTATTATAAGCCGTCGGGCTCGGGCGGGATCGTGGTGGCCAACTGTTGTGCAATCGCCTGCGAGCTGCAGATCACCCGCGAGGCGGACGCCATCGCGCCGAGGGCCGCGCCCTCGAGCCGGCCGCGCACTCCCAGGTTCACGCTCACGCCACGCGCCCGCCAGGCGTCCAGCAGCCCGCTGTCGAAGGCCTTTGCCACGGCCGGGGAGTCGGCGTGCGGTGCGTAATAAATGTCGCCGGCGTGGACGTCGACGACCCGCTCGGCCTGCGCCGGCCAGCCCAGGCCCAGCAGGCGCCCGGCCGCATTGCGCGCCTGGCGCAGGCAGGGCGCCGTACCCGTGGTGTCGAGGAATACCGGCTCGACGCGCAGGCCGGCGCGTTCTTGCGCCAGCAGCTCGGTCAGCTGGCTGGCGAGCGCCACGCCAGGCGCGGCCCCGGTCAAGGCGCCGACGTCGACCAGCAACTGGCGCCGCACGCCGGTTTCGCTTTCCGCCAGGGCCGCGGCCAGGCGGCGCAGATCGTCCTCGTCCGCCGGGTTTGCCTGCGCCAGCGCCGCGCGCCAGGCCGTGTGCTCGGTGTGCGTGGCGCCGCGGGCGCGCTCGAGCGTGGCCAGGTAGAGCGCCGCGCAGCGGGCCGGGCGAAACTGCGCGTCGAGCAGCGCGACCGCGCCCCGGCCGAGCGCGGTGCGCCGGGCCGGATCGCGGCGCAAGGTGTCCAGTGCGGCCGACAGTTCCCCGACCTCGAAGGCGTCGGGCAGGCGCCAGACCGCGTCCAGCGGGAATTCGGCCATCGAACCGTTGGCGTTGACGATCGTCGGCAGGCCGTAGTTCATGCAGTCGAGGACCGCGCCCGAGCTTTCGCCGTGCGCGTTGGTGCGCAGCTGCACGCCGACGTCGGCCGCCTGCAGGTACTGGCGATACACCGCCGCGTCGGTCCAGCCGGCGATGCGGATGTTGGCGTTTGGCCCGGCGCCGCGGATCAGCGCCTCGACCTCGACCCCGTAGGGGCTGTCGTGGTTGGCGCCCACCAGCACCAGCGCGCAGCGGCGGTCGGCGTGCAGCGCGGAACCGGTCCAGGCGCGCAGCAGTTCGTGGGTCAGCTTGTTCGGGGCGACGAAGCCGAAGCTGCAGACCAGGAAGCAGTCCCCGGGAATGCCGAGGGCGGCGCGCGCGGCGGCGCGGTCGACGACGCCCGGCGGAGTGCGCGGATGCGGGATGACGTCGATGGCGCGCGCGGCCCCGGGACCGAACCAGTCGCTTGCCAGCTGGCGCGCGTGGCGCGAGTTGACGATGGTGCGGGTCGCGTTGTCCAGCACCGGCAGGCTGCAGGGCCAGTCCTTGTGCGCCTGGCCGCGCCCCTCCGGCGCTTCGGCCGCGCGCACGGCGCCGTAGCCGTGCGAATGGAACAGGGCTTCGCCCCAGGCGCGCGGGTTCGCGCCGCTCATCTGGGCGTGCACCAGCGCGCCGCCGAGGAAGAAGTCGTGCAGCACCACCACGCCCGGATGGCGCGCGAGCAGGGCGAGCATGTGGCTGTGGAAGGGGCTGTTGCCGAACTGGTAGAGCACCTGGTCGTAATCGGCGCCGTGCGCGTGGAACCAGGCCGCCTGGCGGACGGGCAGGTGGCTCAAGGCAGGGGGCAGCGCGACCTCGGGCTGGGCGACGACCAGCTCGATCTCGAAGTGCGCATGGAGTTCGTCCAGCAGTTCGACGGCGTAGGCGCCCACCCCGGTGCGCTCCGGCGGCAAGGGCGAGACGAAGGCCA